>DUGL01000153.1 GCA_013331415.1 Methanoregulaceae archaeon
GCCCCGGCCTCCCCTGACCTACGAGGAACTGGCAAAGATAGGGGCGAAGATAACAAAACTCGGCCGGACCATCAAGATCCGGACACAGGAAGGCGGGGAGGTGGTGTATGCGAGTGATCGGTGTCGTGGGGTTGCCTGCCAGCGGTAAGGGCGAGTTCTCGCGGATTGCCAGAGCGACCGGGATCCCCGTCGTGGTGATGGGCGATGTGATCCGGGACACCGTGCGGAGCGCCGGCCTGCCGCTCACCGACCAGAACCTCGGTGCAGCAGCAAACCGGCTCCGGGCGAAAGAGGGTATGGCCGCGATTGCCAGACGGATGCTCCCGGCAATCGAGGCGCAGGAGAGCCCGGTCGTGCTGGTCGACGGCATCCGGGGCGATGCCGAGGTCGACTTCTTCCGGGCGCACTTCCCCCGCTTCATCCTGGTCGGGGTGGACGCCCCGTTCCGGGTCAGGCTCGCCCGGCTCAACTCCCGGGGGAGGGACGATGACGTGCTGGATGCCGGCGATCTCGCTGCCCGGGACGCCCGGGAGGTCTCGTGGGGACTCGGCCGCGCCCTCGCCATCGCCGATCACCTGGTCGGGAACAGCGGCACCATGGAGGAGTTTGAGCGCGAGACACGCCGGCTTCTCGAGGAGATCCGGGAGGACCCCTGCGCATGATCCCCGGCCAGGGGCCTCACGGGTCCGCCTCTCCGCTCCCGGTGGAGGGCCGATGTCCATAACCCCGTACTTCTCCGCATCCTCGAAGGTCTGGGAGGACATCTCCTGGGTCTCGGGTATCGCTGAGGCAGGGTTTTCCGGCTGGGAGATCGTTGCGGACGGGAACTACCGGCTCGACTCCCCTGAGAACGTTGCCCGGATCGCCGATACCATCGGGTCGCTTTCGCTTGGCATCACCGTGCACGCGCCCTACGGGGACCTGAACCTCGCAACCCTGAACTACCCGATCTGGCGGGAATCGGTCCGGCAGGTCTGCACCTGTATCGAGCAGGCGTCGGACTGGACCGACCGCGTGACCATCCATCCCGGGTACCTCTCCCCGGTCGGCAAGATGATGCCCGACCGGGCATGGCAGCAGCAGAAAGAGGCACTCGTCGAGATCGGAAAGGTGGCAGAAGATCATGCGGTGATCGCCTGCCTCGAGAACATGATCGGGATCAAAGAGTTTCTCTGCCGGATGCCCCACGAGCTCGCCGGGATGGTGGAGGGGATACGGGGGATCGGGACCACGATCGATATCGGGCATGCCCACACGAACGGCCAGGTCAGGGAGTTCCTCCCCTGTCTCCGTACTGCATCGCACCTGCATGTCCATGACAACCACGGGGTCTCTGACGAGCACCTCCCGCTCGGTGCCGGGACGATCGACTGGGACCTTGTCGGCCGGGCAATTGCCCGTGACTATCGCGGGGTCGTGGTGGTGGAAGGACGGTCCCTTGCGGAAGGGATGGAGAGCCTCCGTATCGTGAGGGGCTGGCGGGCATGAGCGGGGAGACGCTCCAGGTCTACTTCCTCGGCACCGCGGGAGCACTCCCGACACCGCTCCGGAACCCCCCCTGCATCATGGTGCGGAGAGGGTCCGATACGCTCCTCTTTGACTGCGGCGAAGGGGCCCAGCAGCAGATGATGCGGGCCCGGACCGGGTTTGTCGTCGATGCAATCTTCGTGACCCACTGGCATGCCGACCATTTCCTCGGGATTGCAGGGCTCGTCCAGACCCTGTCGTTCATCGGGAGGGAAGACCCGCTCCCGGTCTACGGACCGGCCTGGGTGCAGGAAGCCGTCTCTGCGATCCGGTCGCTCTCCCGGTTCAGCGTCAGGTTCCCCCTCCATGCCGTCCAGCTGAGCCCCGGATCCTGCATCCCGTTCTCCGGCTACTCGGTGCGGGCGTTTGCAACCGACCACGGGATGGAGAGCCTCGGCTACGTCCTCGAGGAGGACCCCCGGCCGGGCCGGTTCGACCGGGAGCGGGCGATCGCGCTCGGGGTCCCGCCCGGCCCGCTCTTCGGCCGGATCCAGCGGGGGGAGACGGTCAGCATCACCCGGGACGGCGTCCCTGTTGACGTCGGCCCGGAGGACGTGATGGGGTCGCCGCGGCCGGGGCGCTCGGTCGTGTATACCGGGGACACCCGGCCGGTACCCGGCCGCATCGCTGACCTCGTGGCAGGCCCGGACCTCCTCATCCATGATGCGACGTACGACGACCAGTGCCGTGACCGTGCCCGCGAGGTCTTCCATGCCACGGCAGGTGAGGCAGGGGAGGTCGCGGCCGCCACCAACGCCCGGATCCTTGCCCTCGTCCACATCAGTTCCCGCTACACCTCGACCCTTGGCCATATCAGGGATGCCGAACGTGGTTTTTCCGGGACCGTGATCGCCCCCTCAGACCTTGAAATGCTGGAACTCCCGTTCCGCGATGATTCGTGACGGGACCCTTTTCCATACAATGATAAGAATAACCGGCGTATGATGAGATGTGAGAAGAAGCGATCAGCACCTATCAATTCTCAAATATCGGTGAGAGTATGCAAGACCCAGATGACGTGACCGTATACCGCATGGGGCCTGGCTGTGACCTCGGGGATGTCCAGGAGGGCAGAGTCTACATCGGCCGTGTGCAGGGATTCGCAAATTTCGGGACCTTCGTCCAGCTGAACGACCGGGTGAAGGGCCTCGTACATAAAAGCAATATCAGGACGCAGCACAAGGAGCGCGAGACGATCCTCGTGAAAGTCCGGCAGATCCGGAGTAACGGCAATATCGACCTTGAAGAGGTGACCTACCCGGTCTACACCGTGGAGGTGGTGGAGAAGACATCAACCGCGGTCCGCCTGGCAGAGCTCGGGACACGGGTCGGGAGGTCGGTCAGCATCGAGGGGGAGATCGCCCAGGTGAAGCAGACGAGCGGACCCACCATATTCACCATCGTTGACGAGACGGGGACCGAGAACGCGGCAGCCTTCGTGGAAGCGGGCGTCCGGGCCTATCCCGAGGCTGAGATCGGGGATATCGTCCGTATCAGCGGCGAGGTCATGCTCCGGAACAACCAGATCCAGATCGAGGTCGCATCGCTTGCGATCCTGGCAGGCGAAGAAGGGGAGCATGTCCGGGAGCGTATCGAGATCGCACTCGACAAGCGATCCGAGCCCCCGGAGATCCCGTTCCTTGTCAGGAGCGATGTGCTGGAGAAGCTCAGGCCTGCCATGCGGCAGGTCGCAAAAGTCATCAGGAAAGCAGTCTTCTCGGCCCAGCCCATCATCCTCCGGCACCATGCGGATGCCGACGGGATCTGCTCGGCCGTCGCGATCGAGCAGGCGGTCACAGCCCTGATCCGGGAATCCGGTGGCGATTTCGACGCCGATTACTTCCTCTTCAAGCGGTCTCCCTCAAAGGCCCCGTTCTACGAGACCGAGGACATCACCCGGGACCTCGACTTTGCCTTGAAAGACCATGTGCGGTACGGGCAGAAACTCCCCCTCATCCTCCTGACCGACAACGGGTCCACGGAAGAAGACCTCCCTGCGCTCAAAATGGCGCAGGTGTACGAGCTCCCGGTCGTGGTCGTGGACCACCACCACCCGGAT
>DUGL01000009.1 GCA_013331415.1 Methanoregulaceae archaeon
AGCCGTTGGTGTGGCCGTTGGTGTGGGGAGCACTGACCCGGTGTTCAGGTTCAGCCGGGTGCTCGCCGCAGGCTGGAAGAGGTACGAAGTTGTCCATCCCGTCCCTGCGTTCACATCTCTGACCTGGGCTTTCACCCCGTTAACAAAGAACTCTATCTGGAGAGAACAGCCACAGGACACACAGCAGCTCTCGTACTCGTCTGCATCGACGTTAATGATGAGGCGCTGATCGAACGTACCCGGACCGCCGTATACACCCGGGGATGTGGTGACGAACTGGCCTTGTGGCATCCCCCACATCTTTGCGACGATCGTTGTCCCGGCAGGTGCAGGTGCCCCGTTTATCGTCACCGCACCGTAGAACTCGTGCGGCTGGACGGGGATGGCTGCGCTGGCAATCCCTACAGTAAGGACCAGCAGGATGAAAAAGATGAAGAGTTTCCGGAACATCATTCCTCCATTCTCTTCATCCCTTCACGAGCTCAGCGACGCAAGTACCCAGGGGTAGTAGGACTGGTCACCGTTCATGAACAGCCAGTATCCCTTCGTCGGCTGCATGTGGGCAGTGTTGTCTGGATCTACGTTCGTGATCGCACTATCATAGCCCTGTGAGACCGCATTCCACCCTATGACCATTGACCATGTCTTTCGGGGATTGTCATCAACCGTGATGAGCGTTGATTTCGCTGTTTTGGAGACCACATCGGAGAACCCGATGGCGTTCCAGCCAGCATAGACATTCTTTGTCGGCGGGGTTGCTGCTCCCCCGCTCTTGAAGGTCAGGGGCACATCCATTGCACCGTTCGAGTAGATCCATATCCCGTCGAGCGGTCTGACGATGCTCGATGCGGTCATGCTCTCCCAGAGGCCGATCTCGGCGTTGTACAGGTATATCGACCGTCCGGCGGTATCCACCGAGCCAAAGACGACCCCGGCCGTATTCATCGCGTCAGCGAGTGTCTTTGGCGTCGATACAAAGTTCCAGCCATTCTTCAGGGAGATCAGATCAGAGCCGGGTACCGGCGTCTGGGTGGGGGTGGGTGTCGGCCCGACTCCGGATACGGCGATGTAGTGGTTCTTGGTGATCGATGAGGTCCCCTGGGTATTTGACACGGTGAGGCCGACCGTGTAGGTGCCCGGGTTCAGGTAGGTGTGGACCGGGTTCATCTCGGTCGAGAATACGCCGTCGCCAAAGTTCCAGTACCATGATGTCGGTGCCCCGGTCGAGATATCCGTGAACTGGACGGTCAGCGGGGCCTCACCCGAAGTGGGCATCCCGGAGAAGTCAGCCTTCAGCGCAGTGTTGCTCTCGACCTTGAAGTTCAGGGTGACGACCTTGTCATCGATGTTCGGGTTCTCAAAGCCGATCAGGAGGGCGTTCAACGCCTGCGTCCCGGCAAGCCGGGTGGTCCCCTCAATGATAAAGAGCTTGCTCCAGCGGACCGGTGTCGCGGTGACCACGAACTTGCGGTTGGCATCAGGGTACCAGATCTCTTCCTCAAGATATGAATATGTCGTACACATCATCCACCAGTAGTACCAGCCGGACTGTTCGAAGATCTTGGTTTCGGGGATGATATCCAGGCGCTGGTTGTACATCGGGTGCTGGACCACGACGGTATAGGTTCCCGGCTCGAGTGCCAGGGTATTCAGGTAGTTCTTGAGGTCAACGGAGAACTCCCCGGTCGCACAATCGACGTAGAAGGTCTCAAAGATATACTTCTGCCCTGCCACTTTGTCGGCGCCAAAGACCCATATGCCGAGCGGGACGGTATTATACGTCTTGCCGACAGCCGTTCCGCGGAGACCGGAAGCATGACCGGCTACGGTGATAGAGGTCGGTTCGCAGCACTCAATCTGCACGACCACGGGGTGAATGCCTGCCGTGATCGTTGGTTCGAGGAAGGTGAATGGCTTCTTTGCCCAGGCTGCGCAGGCGAGGCCCGGGGGCTCGCAGTCATTGCACGCAATCCCTTCGAGAGCCGGGGCATCGTTTGGCATACTGGATGCATAGATGGTGTACTGTCCAAGGTCGATGCTCAGTTCCCGGGTGTACCAGTAATACTCCCAGGTCCCGTCAGCTTTAACTGGAACCTTGGTGAAGGTCGTTGCATCCCAGTTCTTCACCACATTCGTAACGGTCATGTTCTCACCGGCACAGTCCTGGCAGGGCCCGGTGATGAAGAGGTACGTCACCTTGGAATCAGTGTTCGTCCCGAATACCTTCACCGTCTCCCCGAGGTAGGTAGCACTCGTGATCTGGCCACAGACGTCGGTGTTGATGGTGACGACCCCTTTCTGGACGTTCACGCAGGCCTCAGCAAAGGGCCTGGTTAAATCCAGTTCACAGATGTCCTCGGGTTCCCAGCGGTTTGTATGGATCAGGTACGACCCGGGAGCAGTGCAGGTAGAGGTCTGCCATTCGATGGTCCGCTCTCCGTGCTCATCCAGGGTGACCAGGGCGAAATAGCGTTCTGTTTCCGTTTCCGGGGGCAAAATATCCCGGAGGTTCTCGGTACACAGGCAGCCACACCACTCGACAAGGGTACAGCCAAAGCACGAATAATCCGGCCCCTGGTCCGGATAACCGTCACCACAGGGATGCTGATCACAGTCACAGGAGATGTTGTGACATCTTAATGATTCGAAAGAGACCCCTTCCTGTCCCAGTACGATCGTCGGGGGCTGGTCGCAGCAGTCGCCGGACATCGGCCCGCTACAGCACGCGCCAGGGCACGAATCGCAGCCCACCATCCAGATGATGTAGGTCGCATTCGGGATACCCTGAATCGTGGTGAAGAACTTGTTGCCCCTGATAACCGATCCGGGACTGACGGTCAGGACGGGCTGCTCCTCTTCGAGGGTAACCGTCTTAGTCGTGCCGACGAATCCAAGGTTGTTCTGGTTGCACTCGATGGTGACCTTGTATTCTCCTGCACTGTAGACAGGGTTACTGGATGCATCAACGTAATCGGTCTTCCAGGCCTGGGCAGGTACCGGTGCTACACCGTTGCCGGACGACCAGTACCAGGGACTGGAACTCACGGGCAGATTAATGAGCGATTTCGCAGTCAGGGATGGGGTCCAGAGCGTGGAATAGGTCACTCCTCCCGGACTCTTCACCACGATCTTTGCATTGAAGTTGACTCCGGGATCCAGCCGGTTGAGGAAGATGTGATGCAGGGTCGAGGGATTCAGCTCGAAATCCAGCACATCCCCTATGAGGGCAGTTCCATCCGTCACATCCGTGTTGTAGTCGAGGTTCTTGATCTTGAGTGTTGACTTGGGTGTGACGACCGAGAATGCACGCTGGGATGGATTTGTCTCCCCGGAGGTGTTGAGCTGCCACCAGGGGCCCTTGTCGGCACTCGTGATAAATGGCGATCCAGCTCCGTCATCAATGTTGAAATTCCCGAGTTGATAACCGGCAAGCGCAATCTGCAGGGTCGGCGGGGTGGAATAATCGGTTCCCGACCACCATCCCAGGTATGTCGTGTTTGCTCCCACAGTATTGCTGATATCCAGGCCTTCTTCTCCAAGGAGAACGATGCCGTCCTGGGGAACGACTTTCCATTGTGCCGAGACTGGCATCGCAAGAACAGAGAGGGCGATGACCAGCACGATACAGGCTAGTAAGTAGCGTTGAAGCTTCATTTCAAGTACCACCTTGATTGTATAATTGAACGGATCTCCCGGTTGCCACCTGAGGGTAATCCATTCTTTTATACACGCTGATTTGAAATAATCGCTATATATAGTTTTCTCTCAATGACGGTGTCTTTTTGCTCAAAAATACATTTCATACCCCTGCTGACCGCAAAAATTCTCACTCCGGGGACGAGTGAAGGGGATGAATATATCTTTAATTATCGAATATTTTGAAATAATAACCTGTTATTGTGGTTACTTTATGGATTATGATCTGAGAAAGGCGATCCTCGTGCTCCGGTAGAGCGGGGAAAAATATGCCCGCGCTCATGCCAGGGTCGCGGCACTCCCCCGGGCACGGTCGAAACACCCCAAAACAGCATGCAGGAATCAGGGAGTTGAGCGAGGGCCGGGGCCGTATCAGGGCTTGCGTGTGAGACCGAATCTCACAACCCGGTATCAGCCGCCCCTTCCCCTGATTCCATCCCTCATGCAATTTCCCTGGGGCCCTTTGCACAGAACCTGCTGCCGCTGGTCCGCCCCGGGTAGCAGAATCTGAATATGAGAGGTTCATACCCATTCTCCAGGGGTTGGATTGCCTTCATCAGGCTCTCCATTACGGGCTGTATCATCTTTCCAGCACCGCCCCGTGCGATACAACCCTTTGCAGCACGGGGATTCTGCCGGCAGCCTCTTCCTGGTAGAGGATACTCCCCTGCTCTCCAGCATTCCCCTCCCATGAACAATGATAAGGCATTGAAGAGGCAGGTGGAACCTGATCTCGATCGTTGTGTGCATATGATTCACCGGTGCCTTGGAAGGAGGATCGCGTACGTATACCACTCTCCGATACTTCTCCAGGGAAGGTGTGGAGACCCCTGGTGCAGGTATGCCTGTCCCTGGGTTCGGGATACGGGGGTTCTGAAACCGTTATGATGGCTCATCCCCTGCCTGAAAAGCCCTGGAATGCCCTCCGGGTGTCCAGGTTCCGGGCAAATGCATGTGGCGGCAGAAAAAAAAAGAGGATCAGTTGGAGTATGCAGACTTGCCGAGCTTCGGCTCGTAGGTTGCATCTCCCTCGGCCCTGATTGCATGGGAGAACTTGGCGAGTGGGATGTCCATCGCACAGAGTTCTTCGCACTGGCCGCAGTTCACGCAGGAGTCGGAGATGTGGGCGAACCGGCGCATGTGGAACATCGGGTTCGGTGGCACTTCGCCGGGCTTGACCATGTACTGCTTAGCCTTGAGGCTCTCCTCTACCGGGAAGCAGACCGGGCAGTTCTCGATGCAGGAGTAGCACTTGATGCACCGGGAGGTCTCTTTCTGGATGGAGCCCCAGAGATCTTTTCCGAGAGCATCAAAGTCCTTCTTCCGCCACTTCTCGCCGAGCTTGAGCATGGCTCCCTCGACTTTTCCGCGGATCTCGATCCCCTTGGGGTTCGGCGCCTCGGTCTTGAGTGCACCGGCCTTCACGGCCCGGGAGAGGAGGTCCGCACCCTTGTCGGAGCAGACCTCGACGAACGTGGCCTTGCCGGCCTTGTCGCCGATGACTCCCCAGTTCCCGCAGGCGAGGTCGGCCTGGCGCGGGACCTTGTAGAGACAGCGGCGGCAGTTGGATCGCCGGCCGAAGCCCTCTTCCTCGAGTTCATCGATGGAGATGCCCTTGTGGCCTCCCTCATACTCGATGATGAACTGGC
>DUGL01000084.1 GCA_013331415.1 Methanoregulaceae archaeon
GCGAGGATGATCCCCTGGCCGCCAAACCCGGAGAACCGGATCTCGCGCCTCATGGCCGCACCCCGAGGGCAGGCCGGTTCCGCCGCACGAACTCCCCGGCAAGGATCATGTCTGCAGGGACCTGCTCTCCCCGCTCCTTCATCCGTTCAGCTTTTGCGACCAGCATCGTGTGGGACCGGAAATACTCGATCTGGTCGGTCACCTGCCGGAACCGGTTCCGCCTCCCGTAGTTGGTCGGGCACTGGACCCGTGCCTCGATAAAGGAGAGTCCCGGGGTCTCGAGACCGGTCAGGATCGCACGGGTCAGCTCGTGCACATGGTACGAGGTCCACCGGGCCACGTAGTTGGCGCCGGCAGCCGCTGCGAGCTCGCATAGGTCAAACGCAGGCTCACCCGAACCATAGGGGGTGGTCGTGGAGAGTGCACCAATCGGCGTTGTGGGGCTGCCCTGCCCCCCGGTCATCCCGTAGATCATGTTGTTCATGCAGACCACCGTGATATCGATGTTTCTCCGGCAGGCATGGATGAAGTGATTCCCGCCAATGGCGGCGAGGTCCCCATCTCCCGTGAACACTACGATGTGCAGGTCCGGGTTCGCGAGCCGGATTCCGGTGGCGAAAGCGAGCGCCCTCCCGTGGGTGGTGTGCAGGGAGTCCGTTGCAATGTACCCGGGGGCACGCGAGGAGCACCCGATCCCGGAAACAAAGACAGTATCCTCACGTCTCCAGCCCATCTCTTCCACAGCGGAGAGTGTGCAGTTGATGACGGTCCCGTTCCCGCACCCGGCACAGAAGATGTGAGGGAGCCGGTCCTGCCGCAGCCACGCTTCGCTGCTCATCGGTGCTCCTCCAGGACCGCTTTCAGCTCTCCGGGTGTGTGGAGTGCCCCCCCAAGCTTTGGTACCGGGATGACTGCTCCATCGACGTGCCGCTCAATCTCCCGTGCAACCTGCCCGAGGTTCTGCTCCGGGATGATGAAGGTCTCTGCGTTCGGAAACTTCTCCAGGAGCGATTCGGCAAAGGGCCAGACGAGCTTCAGCCGGAGGTGCCCGATATTTTCTCCGGGCAGGTCATGGAGGACCTGCATGACCGTCCGTGCTGGTGCCCCGTAACTGATAAAGACCGTCTCTGCNNGGGTTGACGAGATCGTACGCGGCGAGCGATGTGCGGGCCGACTCGACTTTCGCCACGAGCCGTTTCACGAGATCCTCGTGGACGCTCGGGCTGGTGGCGCAGGGATATCCGCGCTCATCGTGGGTAAGGCCGGTCACGTGCACCCCGTACCCTTTTCCAAATGCCGGGAACCCGGGCATGAGGTCGGCATCAGCCCTGAAGGGGAGCGACCCCGGGACCAGCGGTCTCCGATCGTCGCGGTGAACGGTGTCCGGGATGACGAGTTTCTCCCGCATGTGACCGATGATCTCGTCAGCCATCAGGAAGACCGGGACCCTGAACCGTTCCGCGAGGTTGAACGCGTCCACAGTGAGGTCGAACATCTCCTGGACACTTGCGGGGCAGAGGGCGATCACGCTGTAATCGCCGTGCGACCCGAAACGGCACTGGAGCATATCCCCCTGGCCCGACATGGTGGGCTGCCCGGTGGACGGTCCGCCACGCTGGATGTTGACCACGACGCAGGGAGTCTCGGTCATCACCGCATACCCGATATTCTCCATCATCAGGGAGAACCCGGGACCGCTTGTCGCCGTCATTGCCTTCACCCCGGTCCACGACGCCCCGATCACGGAGGCTATCCCGGCAATCTCGTCCTCCATCTGGATGAATACACCGCCAGCCTTCGGGAGTTTGATCGCCATGTGCTCGGCGACCTCTGTAGAAGGGGTGATGGGATACCCGCCAAAGAACCGGCACCCTGCTGCAAGAGCCCCTTCCGCGCAGGCAATATTCCCCTGCATGAATGCAGTCCGGGTCAATATTCTATCGCCACCCGGATCGGTTCATGCTGCGGCTCCTCCTCCCAGGTGATGGCCTGGTCCGGGCAGATCATCTGGCAGGTGCCGCAGAGCGTTCTCCCGTACAGGTGCCGGAGCCGGCAGTTGGCACACCGCTCGGGCCGGTCAAGTTCCGGGACGATAATTCCCCGCCGGTTGGCTCGCTTCCCGGGTTTAAAGATCCGGTACGGGCAGACCAGGGTACAGAGGTTGCATCCCTTGCACCGGCGTTCATCAATGCGCAGTCTCATGGTATGGTCCTGTGTTCCTGTATGAACCGTGTATGGAATTGTTTCTTTGCTTCCTCTGCGACCCGCGAGAAGAGGTCGGCTCCGCGGGAATCGATCCCGACAATCAGGGGAAGCGCGTCCAGTTCTATCTCCCAGACTGCTTCTGCCATCCCCAGATCCTCGAAGTACCCCCCGCGAAGGGTCATCTTCGATGCTGCGAGTACCGCACAGCCGCCGGTGAAGGCCAGGTAGACCCCCCGGCCCCGGAGTTTTCCGGCAACCTCGCTCCCCATTCCACCCTTTCCTATCAGGGCACGTACCCCGCGTTCAAGGAGAAACCCGGTGAGGGTGTTCAGCCGGGCAGATGTGGTGGGGCCTGCAGCAAGGATCTCGCGCTCCCGGATGACCGGCCCGCAGTGGTAGATCGCCGCGCCTTCGGGATCGAAAGGGATCCCTTCGTCTTGCATCCTGATGTGGGCTTCATCACGGGCCGTGTACACGATGCCTGAGAGGGTAACCCGGTCCCCGGCAGCGAGATCGAGGACTTCATCGCCAAGCGGGGTGCAGAGCGGCACCGTCTTCACCATATCACCTCGATCGTAGCCCTTCGCGCAGCCCAGCACTGGACATTTACAGCGACCGGGAGGGAGGCGGTGTGGCACGCGGCAGTCTTCACCTTCACGGCAAGTGCCGTGGTCTTGCCGCCAAGGCCCATCGGACCGATCCCGAGTGCATTGACTGTATCGCAGAGTTCCTGTTCGAACGGGTCCATCGCATCGATCGGGAGGAGGAGTGCTTCCTTTGCAAGCGCTGCGGATCCGTCAAACGTGCTGCCGATACCGACACCGAGCACAACGGGTGGGCAGGGGCGTCCTCCGGCTATCAGCATGGTCTCTGCGACGAACTCTGG
>DUGL01000113.1:0-2050 GCA_013331415.1 Methanoregulaceae archaeon
AATCCCTGTTACCAGGACTCGGGGAACGCCATGCCGGTGTAAATGTCTTCGAGACGGGACTTGTGGCCCCGCTCCATGGCGGCAAGGTCCATGAAGAGCTTCTTCTGGGCTGCATCTGCCTGGGCTTCTGCAAGCTGGGTGTACATCTGCATCGCCTCGAGCTCCTTTTTGATCGCGAGCGTGAGCCCGTCAAGAGGCTTCATCTCTCTCCCCTGACAACCCGACAATAACCAGGGGAAATAAAAAACCAGATCCTCCAATGCCCCCAACCTCTCATGGCACTCCGGGCCGCCTCAGCGAAGGACATCTCCGAGGATCTGGGGCATCGCTTCGGAAATGCCGTTGATGATAAACTGGATGGCGATGGCGAGCACGAAAATTGCGAGGAACTTGGTGATGATCCGGAGCTCCTGATCGCCGATGAACTTGAGAATGCGGGACGAGTACTTCATCCCGATATAGGATACGGCAAGCGCAATGAGCACGGCAACGATGACGAGCAGGTTCTCGATGAGGCCTGCTGCCTCGGAGGATATCAGGATCACCACGGTTATGGTCCCGGCACCGCAGGTGAGCGGGAAGGCAAGCGGCACCACCGCGATATTCTCGAGCTCTTCAGGGGAGTACTCTTCTTTTTTTGCAGCAAGCATCCCGGTTGCAAAGGAGATGAGCACGAGCCCCCCGGCGATCTTGAACGCGGGGAGGGTGAGGCCGAGGATGGTGAAGATGAGCTGCCCGGTGAGGGCAAAGAAGATCAGGACTACCAGGGATATCCGAAGCGAATTGAAGATCACCTCGCGCTGCTGTTCAGCGCTGAACTTGTCGGTGAGGATGGAGAAGACCGCAGCAGTGCTGACAGGGTTCATGATGGCAATGATCGACGTGACCGCAACAAGGAGAAATTCAATGGCTGTTCCCATGGGTGGTGCCCTCCAGGCGTTATCAGGGGATGCACGGAAAATGCTATATAATTTTCCCGAAAGGCAGGCTCACCCGTTCCGATTCGCTGGAAGGTTAGTGATACGGGTTCATCATGATACTACCAACTACTGCAGACCCGACAGATCTGTCCCGCAGGAGAGCCCCCTGCCATCGCTGACGGCAAGAGAGATGCAATCCCGAAAGTTCCTGCCGACCCCCTGCACTGATCAGTACGGTTATCCTCCCGGCAGGCAACAGATCTCTCGACATATTTTTATACCGGGAAAAGAAATGCAGAGTGCTATGTATCGTATCAGTCTCCGTCAGAGGCAGTGCCCCGTACGGGTAGCGGTACATACCTTTTCTGGTAAGCGGGCCCTGTTGTAAGAAACAGGCCTGAATCGAGTGTCTCCCACCGGCAATCGGGGGGAGCCGGTATACCATTCTGAACATAAAATCCGGAGTCTGGGGTTATGCATGGGGAAGGAATGATCCCTGAAGGTTCGCATGCGGTGATGCTCTACGAACTGCACACCACGGATGAGATCTATCGTCTTATCGGGAGAATCGATACAACCAGCCCTCATCAGGAGCGGATCGATGCGATGGCTGCCCTCGGTGACAGCAGGGACCCGCGGGCGGTCAGGCCGCTCATTACGTGCTGTTCTGATGAGAATAGCGAGATTCGGCGTCATGCCATCAGGGCGCTGTATTCCATGAAGAGCGGGCGTGCTGTAGCTGCCCTGACCGAGCGCCTCAAGGACAAGAATGAGGCGCGGACCTCCCGCAAGGAAGCCGCCAAAGCGCTGGCAGCGATCAGGAGTCATGGCGCGATTGCGGGCCTGGTAGACATCACCCTCGATACCGGTGAGGAGCCCGATATCAGGATCTTTGCAGCCACGATGCTTGGCCGGATGGGGAAAGGATAGCAGGGCTACGGGCGCCGATCTCTCCCTCCTGTTCAGGTACACGGATAGCAGGGCAGAGAACGTCATATCCTGCCAGGGGGTGAGGCGTTCAGGTTGAGATCTGAGAAACGAGGTAATTCACTCCATGCAGTTCTGAAGAGCCAGTACCCGATGGTGGCGGTACGGTACCTCTGTGTGGGGAAGGGGCCATCGTGATATTC
>DUGL01000113.1:2106-4450 GCA_013331415.1 Methanoregulaceae archaeon
TACGTTCGGAAAAACTATCGGTGATAGATAAAGATATTGCTGAAATATCCCAGAGAATTATGGTGGAACTTGAAACCGCAAGTTCGACGGATTTATCGGAAGCCAAATATGCAAAAAAAATACTCCAATTGTCAGATCTTCATTACACAAAAAACATTTTTCACGAGATAGAGAGCGTTCCGTCCGGAGCTGAACGCGTTATCGAGAAAAGAGCGGTAATAAAGGCATTGTTGTTTTCTACGTGGTTGCAGAGACTTTATTTTATTATCAGGTCCGCTCTTATGTCGGTTCTCGCAATGGCCGTTACATTCTTATATGTGTCGTTTTTTGGCGAAATAGGTGTTGTTCTGGCAGTTGGCATGGGCGTGCTTATCTTCATTGTTGGGTTGATTGTAACAAGATTATTTGATACCCAAATAGTCCAGGTAACAAAATATATCGTCAGTCATTTGGCTAATCATAAAAAAATCAGGGAATTTATCATGAATCACCTCTAGGAGAACGATAGGTATGGGTAAGGCCTACCCCCTATCACGAAAATTTTATAATCCCCATCAATACCATCACAATGATAGCCAGGATGACCGCACCAAGGAGGCCGAAGATAAACCAGCCGACCAGAAATGCTATGACGGCGCCAATTCCCATTGCACCCCAATTCACTGATACTGCCATATTTTGATCCCTTCCTCTTCACTATTCCTTTCTTTTCCGTTCCTTTTCACCTGGCATGGATATCTCACGTCATCCAGGGGGAGACAGGCCAGGGGAATACAACTCCTTCTCATATAAACCTCATATGAACTCAGTTCAGGATTTCGGGCATAAATTATGAAAATCACGAAGTAATTTTCATTGGAACGATAAAAATCGACTACCCAGGTCCGATCGAAGATGATCCGATCTCTGTGCGAGTCATAAAGGAAATGATCACGGAGATACCATACATCTTTTGAAAAATACGGGCACTAATGCCTCATACGTGATAGACCAGATCATATGAGATGCATTCTCTGAACCAGGACCAATACACGCGTTCTTTTAGAAAAACCGAATGGGCTCGTCGTGATTCGAACACGAGATCTTCGCCGTGTGAAGGCGACGTCATAACCAGCTAGACCACGAGCCCGGAGTGCATCGACCGGGAATTGAACCCGGGCTATAGGCTTGGAAGGCCTAAGTCATGCCACTAGACCATCGATGCAATCGCGCCATTCTATTTTGAGATACTTCCACTTATTCCTTTTGCTCTCTTCTCTCCGGANNAATCCCCGGCTAAAAAGAGAGGGAGTTCAGATCAGGCCTTTCATCTCGAGGTCAAGTTGCTCGAGCGCCGCAATCCTCTTTTCCAGGGGCGGGTGGGTGGAGAAGAGCTCGATGATGCTCTTTCCCGTGAGGGCCGGGATGATGAAGAAGGCATTCGCCGTCTCGACCGCCTGTTTCTGCTGTGGGGGCACCGCCTCCATCCGCCCGCTGATCTTTCCAAGCGCCGAGATGAGGTCCTTTGGCGACCCGGTGATGTACGCACTCCCGCGGTCGGCAGAGAACTCGCGGTACCGCGACAGGGCCATGATGAGGAGCTGGGCAATGAAGTACACGACCACGGCCACGATGCCGGCAATGATCCATGCCCCACCGCTGTCTCTTCTTCCAAACATGGCTGCAAAGAGGAAGTTGTTCATGATGATTGCAGCGATCATGGCAACAAAACTCGCGATCGTGAGGGTCAGCACATCCCTGTTCCTGACATGGGAGATCTCGTGTGCGATGACTGCCTCGAGCTCGCGGGGTGTGAGGAGGCGCATGATCGAGTCGGTCACGGCAACCACCGCCTTCTTTGGGCTTCTCCCGGTCGCAAACGCATTCGGCACCGGGGTCTGCATGACCGCAACCCGTGGCTTGGGAATACCTGCTTCTGTGGCGCACCGCTCAACCATCCGGTGGAGTTCGGGATACTCGTCGGGCTCGATCACACGGGCCCGGGTACTCCAGAGCACCAGGCGGTCACAGAAGAAGTACTGGACAAAGGCCATGAGAAAGACCAGTACGACGAGGAACGGGAGCCCGATCCCCAGCATGGAGAGGATGGCGATGAACGCGAGATAGACCAGGAACAGCAGGAACATGGTGAGCCAGATCCTGCCCGTGAGCCCCCAGTCGCGCTTCCATGGTTTCATAGTATAGGTATTGGGTATGCAATCTTCATAAACATTCTCTCCAGCGAGAGAGAATTCTTGGGAGAATGGAAAAAAGAGCGCAGATACGAGATATTTAAGGGGGGAGGCGCAAGCAGGGGGAATCTGCTGTGCCTGGCTGTTCACCATTCATGGGAGAGACACCCGCG
>DUGL01000039.1 GCA_013331415.1 Methanoregulaceae archaeon
GAACGGGCTCTCTCCGAGCTGGTCGGCACCATCCTCGTCATCATCCTCGTGATAGCGATAGCCGGAATAATTGCAGCCCTGGTCTTTGGCTGGTCGATCCCGCTCCAGCGGACCCCGTACTTCGTCTCTGAAGCAACAGCCATCGACAATGCATCGGTCGTGCGACTCTCCCATGCCCAGGGCGACCCGGTCTCACTGTATCCCGGAGCGACCCAGGGGCTGCCGATGAAGATGACGCTTGCGAAGGGAGGTGTCACCTATGATGCAACCCCCCTTCCGAGCGCTGCGGCCCGGGGCTGGAAGTCCGGGGAGACCCTGTACATCTTCCGGAACGCAACCGGGGTCTGGATTACCGATTCCCCTGCACACATCCAGAACAGCACCGGGTTCTCCACCGGCCCCTGGCGGCTGTCCCTGGTCGATATCACATCAAACGTCCTGATCGTGCAGCATACCCTGGATCTCGCCGGTGATGGCAACGGGCTGGTTGCAGATTTTTCAGCAGAGCCTGTTTCCGGGACCGCTCCACTCACGGTCAATTTCACGGATCACTCGGCTGGGAACCCGTTGTCATGGGCATGGACCTTCGGCGACGCATCAACATCCGTACTCCAGCATCCATCCCACACATATACCACACACGGCACCTATACCGTCACCCTGACCGTATCATATCCCGGAGGAATCACCACCATCACGAAGACTGACTATATCGAGGTCGTACCCGGGACCGAAGGCTTCACCGCGGAAGCATGGGTGAAGTGGAACAAAAATCCCGCTCCCACGGCTGATGACCAGCGGTGGGCCACCATCGTTGTTGATGGTGACAGGGACAGTAACAGCCGGTATCATCTCCAGCATAATCAGGACAATTCCAGATTCGAGTTTGCCATACGAACAAGTGACAATACGAGGACCTGGCGAGTTTCAACCACCTCGCCCATGACAGGAACCAGGTATTATGTTGCAGGGGTCTACAACCGGGAGACCGGGCAATTGCTCGTCTATGTGAATGGAAACCTGGAGAACGGTGCAACAGTGAGTACTGGCGGACTTATCGCATCGCCGAACCGGTACCAGGTGGGGGGGCCTGCCGGGATCCAATGGCCCACATCCAGGCTGCGCAAGTTCGATGGCGAGATCCGCGGCCTTGGCACCCATGAGCGGGCATTCACCCCGGATGAGATCCAGGCCCGGTACAATGCAGGTCCCCCGTGAACGCCCGCCACTCACACTAACCCGGACCCGTGTTGGCGGCATGGAGATACTTTTCACCAGGCAATCAGGTATCCCCCGCGTTTCTGCACTCCCGGTGACGAAAAATACTTATATATACTTTTTTTCCTTAATGCATTGTAAATAATGACTGATTCCCGTTCACCCGATTCCCTGAAACATAAAAAAGAGGGGGATAAACTTTTCAAAAAAGGCGATTATATCGAAGCAGTCCATGCGTACCTGAAGGCGATTGAACTGGACGGGCGCAACACTGCAGCCTGGAACAACCTCGGATACACTTTTTCAAAGCTCGGGAAGACCGAAGAAGCCCGCCGCTGTCGCGAGAAGAAGGAGGAGATTGAAGCACAGCAGCGCGAAGAGGCTGCGAGGGGGCAGCCTGCAGACAGGCCGGGGGAACACATCCTCCCCGAGCAGGCACCGGGTGAGGGGGGTAAGTCTCTCCTTGGAAGGATCGGCTTGTCGGGAGCATTTGCCAAAAAGGAAGCACCTGCCGCAGACAGCAAAACGGCGGTTTCAGGACCAGCCGCCCCGGTTCCTGCAGGAGAAGTGGCTGAACCAGAACAACCCCTTGGAGAAGCAGAAACCACCCCGGCACCCTTGTCCAGCAAAGAAGAACCCGCGGCGGTAACCCCAACTCCGCAACGCCCTACACCACACGCTGCAGGACCGGGTATGAGTGACGCAGGCAGATCCCTCCTGGAACGGATCGGTCTCCCGGGAGCACTTGGCAAAAGGGAAGAGCCTGCCGTTGTGAACGGAGAGGCGACACCACAACCCCCTGTTCCCGAAACCCCATCTCATCCTCTGTCGGTGAAGGAAGAAACTGCACTTGTCACCCCTCCTCTCGAACAGGCCCGCCCACCCGCTGCAGAACCGGGCATGAGTGACGCAGGCAGATCCCTCCTGGAACGGATCGGTTTTTCCGAAGCGCTTGGCAAAAAGGAAGAACCTGCTGCGGGCAGCAGTGAGATGGCTCCCGCGCCCGCTGCGCCGGTTCCTGCCGCTGAGGAGACTGCACCGGAACCCATTCCCGTGCCTGAAACCCTGGGGGAACCTTCCCCTGTCGATGCAGTCCCGATAGTGACCCCTGGCGAATCAGAGAAGCTCACCACGGTTCCTGAACCATCCCCGGAACCTGCACGGAAAGGTGCCGGGAGCATGCTTGCGGGAACGTTCGCTGCCCTGGGAAGGTTCGGAAAGAAGGAGGCACCGTCCGTGGCCAGCGGGCGGGGTGCCCCGGCACCACGGAAAACATCCCCCGCTATGACCCGAGGAGCCACAGGACCTGTACCCGGTGCAGCGCCCTACACTCTGCAACCGGCCGGTGCGATGGCTCCCGCACTGTCCGGTGCCGATAGTGAAGATGCCGCCAGAACTGAGGCGGTTTTGCCTCCCTCATCGCTTGCAGGGAAGCTCGCCCTCCCCTTCAGGAAGAAGAAGGTGGCGCGTCCAAAGATCGGGATCCTTGCAGACTATGACCCGGACATCCACGGCTCACTCGTTGAGGCAGGTACTCCCCCGGACAGCGAGATCGTCGACCAGTACTGGATCGACAGAGGGCGGGCCCAGGTTCTGGTCGTGCGAAACACCCTGACCAACCAGCGCGAGTACCTCCTGTTCGAGCCGGTCCTCTCCGATTTTGAATACGAGCTCCTCGAACGGTTGTACGAGGACCTCCGGGATGTCCTCCTCCTGACCGATGACGAACTGTACACAGACCGCAGGGAGGTGCTCTTTGAGAACGTGCAGGACCTCCTTGTCGAGTACGGCCTCCATCTCGAAGAGATCTCTCTCCTGAAACTCCAGTACTACATCCAGCGAAATTTCCTCGGCTGGCTCCGGATCGATGCCCTGATGAAGGACGCCCAGATCGAGGATATATCCTGCGACGGGATCCGGATCCCGCTCTTCCTCTACCACCGGAAACACCGGAACATCAGGACCAACATCCGGTTCGAGGAGGAGGACCTGAACTCCCTTGCCATCACCCTCGCCCAGCGGTCCGGGAAGCACATCTCGATCGGCAGCCCGATGATCGGGGCGACGCTTCCGGGCGGCTCCCGGCTCCAGCTCTCGCTCGGGACCGAGGTCACCACCCGGGGGACGTCGTTTACGATCCGGAAGTTTCGGGAAGTCCCGTTCACGCCCATCGAGCTGATGGAGTTCAACACGTTCGATCTTGACTCCCTGGTCTACTTCTGGATGGCAATCGAGAACAACAAGAGCCTCCTCTTCGTTGGCGGCACCGCGTCAGGGAAGACGACATCGCTGAACGCGGTTGCCCTCTTCATGCCGCCGCTTGCAAAGGTCGTCTCCATCGAAGACACCCGGGAGATCACCCTCTACCACGAGAACTGGATCGCAAGCGTGACGAGGGAGTCAGTCGGCGAGGGCTTTGGTTCCACCATTATGATGTTTGACCTCCTCAAGGCAGCGATGCGGCAGCGGCCCGAGTATATCATTGTCGGGGAGGTCCGGGGCGTTGAGGCGCAGACCCTCTTCCAGGCGATGAACACCGGGCATACTACGTTCTCCACCATGCATGCCGGGAGCGTGGATGCCGCCATCCACCGCCTCGAGAGCGACCCCCTGAACGTGCCGAGGAACATGATCCAGGCATTGAACATCGTCAGTGTCCAGGCACTCATCCACCGGGGCGGGGAGCGGGTCCGGCGCTGTCTCGAGATCGTGGAGCTTGCCGGAATAGACCCGGTCACCGGGAACATGCAGGTGAACACGGTCTTTGAGTACAACCCGGTGACAGACCTGTTCTCCTATACCGGGAGATCCCTCATCTACGCTGATATTCAGACATTCCGCGGGTGGAGCAACGAGCAGTTTGCCGCCGAGCTTGAGACGCGGCGCCGTATTCTGCAGGCCATGTACGACCAGGGAATACGGGATTATACCATGGTCGCACGCATCATCCAGGCGTACGCGGGTGACCGGGACGAGGTACTCAACAATATCGACAACCTGGGCGGTATCCTCGGATGACGACCGGGCCTGTGGTCTGGGTCCGCCACCGCATCCATCAGTGGGTAACTCGTGACCCGGTAAAGTTCTCGACACTCCGTGCCGACATGACCGCCGCCCACATCGGGATGACGCTCGATCGCTACGTCCTCCGGTCGGTTATCATTGCCATGCTCGTGGGGATCATTGCAGCCCTGTCCGGGTATCTCGCAGTGACGTTCTTCCTTCCCCCGACTATCTCATTCAATGTCTATAACCCCTTTGGGGCCTGGCATCCTGATTCCGAGCTCTCCTCCGGGCTAACCATCGATATCATCCGTATCACGGTCGGCATCCTGTCATTCCTCCTCGGCGTGTTCCTTGCCTGGTTCCTCCAGCTCAAGTACCCCTCCCTCCTGAAGGCCAACCGTACGACCAAGATCAATCTCCTCCTCCATAATGCCGTATCCTACATGTACGCGATGCAGCGCGGCGGTGCGCACATGATGGACATCTTCCGCTCGCTCTCGGAGAACGCATCGATATATGGGGAGGTTGCCATCGAGTTCCGCAAGATCGTCCGCGACGCGGATTTCTTCGGCTACGACATGCTCACGGCCATGCGCAACCTCATTGAAACCACCCCGTCGATCAAGCTCAAGGACTTCCTCCAGGACCTCATCTCGGTCATCGAGAGCGGGGGTGATACCGTGGATTTCCTGGCCGGCCGGGTCCGTATCTACCAGGAGGATGCACGCTTCGAGCAGAAACAGTTCTTAAACACCCTCCAGCTGGTTGCAGAAGGGTACGTCACCCTCTTTGTGGCAGGCCCCCTCTTCCTGATCATCATCCTTGTTGTCATGGGATTTGTCGGGAATGCGCCCCTTACCCAGCTCTCGGTCGTGATCTACCTCCTGATCCCTATCGGGTCGCTCGTCTTCATCCTCTTCATCGACCTCATCTCCATCAAGACGGAGGAGGTGGAACGCTACATCGGGAAGAAATGGCTGCACGAGTTTGCCGATGTGCAACGGGTGAAGAAGGAGGGTGAAGAGCACCTGTTCGCCCGGCTCGAACGCTATGACCGTCTCAGGAAAGTACGGAGGTTTATCAAAAACCCGTTTGAGACCTTCACCCTGTACCCGAATAAAACATTCTATGTAACCGTTCCCCTCGCACTCGTTTACGTCATCCTCGTCTTTGTCAATACCCCCACGTACCTTGACCTCGAGGTCTACATCGACGTAGTGGATGACCACCTGTTGTTTGCGCTCCTGATCATCCTGATCCCGTTCGGCATATTCTACCAGGTATGGCGGAACCGGGTGATGGGCATCGAATCCGGCATCCCTGAGTTCCTCAACCGTCTCTCCGGTATCAACCAGGTCGGCCTCACGCTCGCCCAGTCCATTGCAATACTTGTCAAGGCGAACCTCGGGGTGCTCACCTACGAGATCCGGCGTATCAGGAGAGACATCGACTGGGGAGCCAATGTCACCGATGCCCTGATACGGTTCGAGGAACGGGTCCGTACCCCCACCATCGCCCGGACCGTGACCCTGATCACGAAGGCGAGCCAGATGAGCGGGAACATCGGGGAAGTGCTCACGATAGCGGCAAAAGATGCCCAGATGGCAGAAGTCCTGAAGAAAGAGCGGCTGGCCGAGATGTTCATCTACACCGTCATTGTCTACCTGGTCTTCTTCGTCTTTCTCTTTGTCGTGATCGTGATCGACAGCCGGTTCCTCGGCGTGATTGCCGAGCTGCAGGTCGAGAACCCGGGCATGGCAACCGCACCAGGCGCGCTCCAGCTCGGGAATATCCAGATCATAGCATTCCGGCGTCTCTTCTACCACATCTGCCTGATACAGGCGTTCTTCTCGGGGCTGATTGCCGGCCAGATGGGGGAGGCATCGGTCCGCGCCGGGATAAAGCATGCCGTGGTGATGCTGCTGATCACGTTCGTGGTGTTTGCCGTATTCCTGTGAGGTGACCCTCGCCGTATCTTCGCGGTAAAATGTACCGCCCCAATCACCCCTGCATCCCTGCACTTTTCCATTGCGGGTATCTCTGCTCTCTCGGAAAACACCCCCGATGCCTCGTGCCTCTTTCCTGAAACCTTCGGTGATCTGTTCAACCTTAACACCAGGCTCTTCGCAAGGTTTCAGGGATCAGCGTGGGAGTACAAGGCTCTCACCGGGGGATCCCGACCACGCACTCCCGCATGCGAGATCTGTCCCCGGCGGCGGCTCAGGGCGAAAATCCGATCCATTTCCCGTTTAACCGGCAAAATCCCGTTATCTTAAACAGCGATGATGCGAAAACCTGCACTCCAGCAGGTACCTTATACGCGGGTAAACCGGCAGTTTCCCTTTGGCACCACGATTTCAAACCGTGCCCCTTTGCCCGGCTCCCCTGTCTCGGTGATGGTGATACCGGTAATCCCGAGTATCTCCCGGGAGAGGAACAACCCAAGCCCGGTATTCTTCCCAAAGCCCTGCTCGAATATCTTCTCCTTCTCTTGCAGGGATATGCCGACCCCGTCATCCTCGCAGACGATCAGAGTGTCGTCATCGGATTCCAGAAAAGAGAACCGGATGGTTGTGATCATCCCGCCATGCCGGACAGCATTATCCATCAGGTTAGAGAATACCCGGGCGATGAGGGGGTCAACGAACACTTCCATGCCTGCAGGGAGATCGTTTTGCACGGGAACCTGCCCGAGCGGTGCCTGTTCTGCCACCATTTCTACGAGGTTACGGCAGTCCTGCCAGACCGGGTCATTCCTGCCGATCTGTTCGTATTCCCTGGTGAACTGGATGATGGCGGAGATGCGCTGTGCAGCAGATACTGCATCCCTGAAATACTCATTTCGTGCCGGTTCGGGTTGCCCTTCTTCCAGCATTGCAAGATTCCCGGTCAGTATCATCATCTGGTTGTTGATGTCATGCCTCGTTATGCTGGAGAGGAGGTTCAGCTTTTTGTTTGCCTGGAATAACGCATCCTTTGTCTGTTTCCAGTCCGTGATATCCCTTATGTTGCACTGGATAATCCGCTTTACTCCAACAAGGTAGATGTTGCTGATGAACTCTACATCCATGGCCCGGCCTGTCTTCGTCTCCAGGGGCAGGTCATAGTACCTGATATATCCCTTCGTTTCCAGTTCATGGAACGCCTTTTTTGCAAATGACTTGTCCCGGATGAACCCGAGCTCCCAGAGTTGTTTGCCCACAAAGTAATCCAGGGTATACCCCAGCATCTCCTGGATAAACGGGTTCGCATCGACGATCTTACCGGTATCCGCATCAAGGATCAGGATTGCATCCTGGGCTGTTTCAAAGAGGCGCCGGTACTGGAGTTCCGAAGTTTTGAGATCATGTTCGGCAGTAATCCGTTGCTCTCTGTGGTCAAAGGTGACGAGAGCATATGAGAGGTCCATGGAGAGTTCATCGAGGAGCCGGAGGATCGGGTCAGTGAAAAACCCAGGTTCCGATGCAAAAAGGGCAATCACTCCGGGACTTTTTGTATCCTGAGCGAAGGGGAATGCGGCAAGTGAATGATACCCCCGCTCCAGCGCACCTGCCTGCCATGGCGCCATCCTGGGATCGCATGCGATATCGTTACAGATATTGTATCTTCTCTCACGCAATGCGGTTCCGGTCGGGCCGCGCCCTTCAGGAATGTCATCCGTTGATAGGGGTATCGTGTCCAGGTACCCGTCAACATATCCATATGATGCAAGAGGTTCGATGCTGTGCTTTTCCGGATTGACAAACCCTGCCCAGGCCATCCTGAAACCCCCAATCTCAACCAGGACCCGGCAAATCTCGGATAAGAGCTCCTCTTTATCATGAATACGCACGATTGCCTTATTGGTTGCAGAAATCACGGCATACAGCCGGCTGAGTACGATAACCTGCTTATCAGATTGCCGATGGTCAATGGCTTTCTGAATCATGTTCCGAAGTTCGGCAAACTGCGCTTTCGGATTCCCGCCTTTCTGGAGGTAGAAATCAGCCCCGGCATTGAGTGCTTCGATGACCACCTCTTCGCGACCCCTGCCGGTGAAGACAATGAAGGGCGTCCTGTCACCCCCCTCACGGAGATACCTGAGGAACGCGATCCCATCCATCTCCGGCATCTGGTAGTCAGAGATAATGACATCGAAGGATTGTTCCGGAAGCAAACGCATTGCTTCCGCAGCACTCAGTGCCGTGGTGACGGTAAAATTGCCGGAATGCTCCAGGAAGCGTTTGCCAAGCTCGAGAAGCGGGGCTTCGTCATCGATGTACAGGAGCGAGAAAGCCGGCACGCATACCTCGGATGATGCCATACTGCAATAATACTATCCTATTTATTAAAATATTTGTCCAGTATTTTGGCTATCCCCGATCCGAAATGAGCAGTCATCCGGAATTGAAGGGGGAAATTACGAAATACAAAGATGGACGAAAAATGCGTGGTATATCCTAAATTGACATCATCCCCCGATCGATAC
>DUGL01000130.1 GCA_013331415.1 Methanoregulaceae archaeon
AAGAATAGGGTATGCTTCGAAGAATAGGGTATGCCAACGAGTCCATGGAGAATTCCAGCGGGTTGTACTCCTTTGCCATCATCAGCGTATTCTGGTACTGGCAGGTGACCTGACCCCTCGGGCTCAGGTACTACCCGTCAGCCCCTGTCATTCCCGCCAGAAATGGCAGGATCCCTGCGTTCTCTTCCCGGGAAAACACGGGCAAAGAGAGAAACAGGAACGGTTGGACCGCCTTACCCACCCGACCGGTACTTCTCAAGTTCACGCTGCCGGAGTTCGTTTCGCCGTATCTTTCCTGACAGGGTCTTTGGCAGTTCATCGACGAACTCGATGGCGCGGGGATACTTGTACGGGGCAGTTGTCCGGCGGACATGGGACTGGATGTCCTTGAGCAGGGCTTCTGAGGGAGAATACCCGGGCTTGAGGATGATGAATGCCTTGACGATCACGCCGCGGATAAGGTCCGGTGATCCGACGACCGCCGACTCCTGGACCGCTGGGTGCTCAAGGATCGCACTCTCCACCTCGAACGGGCCTATCCGGTACCCGGAACTCTTGATGATGTCATCATCCCGGCCGACAAACCAGAAGTACCCTTCCGCATCCTCGTACGCCTTGTCACCGGTATAGTAGAAGCCGCCTTTAAACGACTCCGCGTTCGCTTCGGGACTGTTGAGGTATTCGATGAAGAGGCCGACCGGTCGTGGATCGAGGGCGATGGCAATCCGCCCTTCC
Organism: Methanoregulaceae archaeon; assembly: GCA_013331415.1. Lineage (GTDB taxonomy): Archaea > Halobacteriota > Methanomicrobia > Methanomicrobiales > Methanospirillaceae > UBA9949 > UBA9949 sp10516u. The sequence goes on from DUGL01000130.1 coordinate 736, forward strand.
TCACCCTGATCCACCGGTCTCCCCTCCTCGTCATGGAGCTCGATCTGCCAGCCCGGAGCCGGCCGGCCCATCGACCCGGGCCGGGTCTCCATGCCCAGGTACGTCCCGATGCAGCAGACAGTCTCGGTCTGGCCGTATCCCTCCGAGATCGTGCGGCCGGTGCCTTCCATCCAGACCCGGACCACCTCCGGGTTGAGCGGCTCACCTGCGCTGGTGCAGCGGCGGAGTTCCCGGAGGTCGAACTTCTCGAGGTCTGCAAGGATCAGCATCCGGTAGATGGTGGGGGGGACGCAGAAGGTCGAAATCTCGTACTTCTCGAGGAGCGGCAGGAGCTCGGTCGCCTTGAACTTCCCCCGCACATCGTAGACAAAGATGCAGGCCCCGAGGATCCACTGGCCGAACAGCTTGCCCCACGCACACTTCGCCCACCCCGTGTCCGACGAGGTGAAATGGACATCGTTCTCCCCGATACCATGCCAGAGCTTCGCGGTGACAAGGTGCCCGAGCGGGTAGCTGTGGTCATGGAGGACCATTTTCGGCTCGCCGGTAGTACCTGACGTGAAATAGATCATCATCGGGTCGGTTGCAAGCGTCTTCTTCACCGTCGGCATACTGACCGAGCGGAAGGAGACCGGAGCCGGGTAGACGAGCTCCCTCTGAAAGCTGATCCAGTCGGGTCGTTCTCCGTCAACCAGGAACCGGCAGGTCAGGGTTGAACACTCTCCGGCGACCGGGTCGACTTTGGCTGCGTTCTCGCTGTTCGTGATGATCATCCCGAATTTCCCGGCATTGAGCCGGTATCTGATATCCTTTGGGGTGAGCATTGTCGGGCAGGGACAGACGACTGCACCCAGCTTGATCAGGGCGATCACGAAGATCCACCATTCCGGTACGCGGGGAAGCATGAGCATGACCCGGTCACCTTTCTGGATGCCGTACTTGATCAGGATGTTGGCAGCCTGGTTGGAGAGGTTGCGCAGGTCCCGGAACGAGAATTTCTTCTCCTCTCCCTTCTCGTTCACCCAGATCATGGCGAGCTTGTTCCGCTCTTTTTTTGCCCATGCATCGATGACATCGAATCCAAAATTATACTCCCGGGGGACAGGGACCCGGAATGTCCGGCAGAGTTCCTCATAGCACTCTGCACCCGTATTTCTTTCAGACATAAAACATCAACACGTGGGCTGCGCTACCACATGAACCTGTCTTTTTATCGCGCCCTGCACACCCCGATGCAGAAATAATCGGTGCTCCCACTCTGAAATCGCAGCGTGGATCGCGCTGCTCCACAACGACATGCTGCATTCCGCCATATCGGGAGAATTTCCAGGTGCAGGAATACAATCCGCCATCTTGTCCCTTCTCATCCCAGCCGACCCGGACAAGGGGAGAGATGGGGCAGGGTTTCCCAGAGCGAACGGGGGTGGAGGACGTTTACGAAAACGATTGCAGTAGTATTATCGTGGACTACACTGCATGTACAGTGCAATGGACGATAAGCGATACGATTCATTGAAAATTGAAAATATCGTCGCATCCGGAGCAATTGCCGATTCCATCGACCTCGCAGATATCGCACAAAAAATCGATAACTGCGAGCTCAACACCAAACGGTTCCCTGGCGCCGTGTTCCGGATGAATAATCCCAAGATCGCGTCGCTTATCTTTTCATCGGGAAAAGTCGTTCTCACCGGTATCAGGGATAACAAGTCCCTTGATGCGGGTCTTGCCTTCATCGTCAAGTCAATGCAGGAGGCGGGCGTCGAGACCTTTGAGACCCCCCGTGTCGCCATCACCAATATCGTCTGCTCCTACGATATCGGAAAATATATCAATCTGAACAAGGTAGTCATCACCCTCAACCTCGAGAATATAGAGTATGAACCAGAACAGTTCCCGGGACTGGTCTACCGGATCCGGGACCCAAAAATCGTAGCCCTCCTCTTCTCATCGGGTAAGATCATCCTGACGGGCGGGAAGAACCTCGAAGACATCCGGCGCGGCCTTGATTTTCTCGAGCAGAAGCTCGAGAGCATCATGTGATTCACCAGTACCGGTGTGTCCTGATGTAGGTGCGCTCTGCCTTCAGGATCTCCCGGTAAAAATCATCACCATCGGTCAGGGTTGCAAGAATCCTGGATGCGTTCTCCGGTCCGACCCCTTTTGCCGCAAGGGCGAGGATCGCTTTTTTTCCCCCGGAGAGGACGATATTTGCATTGCGGAGGAGGCGCCCCTCAACTGCCCGCTCTTCATCTGATTTCGCCTTCTTTGCGGCCAGTGCATACTGGGCTTCTTCATAGGGTTTGAGGACCGCGATCAGGCGGGCACCGCACTTCGGGCAGACCGGGGGATCCTGGACCCGGCCGGCAACCGTCCGGCTCTTCCACTGCCTGCAATGCATGCAGGCAAGGATGATCTCCTGCTGGTCGATCCTGCGCCTGAGGATGCTGATGACTGCCTGGTCGGCAAGGGGTGGGGCTACCTGGTCCCGGGATGAGAAGAGCCCCTCGGCCCCAAGGATGCTCAGCCGGGAGAGGGTGACATC
>DUGL01000223.1 GCA_013331415.1 Methanoregulaceae archaeon
CCGTATTGCCCTGTGATCACCGGGCCGCAATACTCCCTCTCCGGCCTGTATCTCCCGGTATACAACCGTCAGGAGCGCCGCAGTGCATTCTGTTCCGATGGATCGGAAGCGATCTCCTAATCCAAGGATGAGAGGACCGCACGCCTGAATTTTTCCCGGGTGATACTCCCCCTCAAGACCCGGGCAGATGGTTTTTCTACCATTATGCAGAGCTATTTCAGCAGAATTATCGTGAGGAAGGGATCAGCTGTCTGAATTGCCTTGCATAGTTTTATCTCGTGTCTGTTCAAGCATCACATACCCTAAGGGAGAGTAGGGAAGGAGCAACACACTCCAGGGGGGTTCAGGTGCCCGAAATCTTTGGTCCCCATCGATTTTCTTCCCTCCTAGCTATAGCCTTCCTGACTTCTTTTCCTCAGGTATCGTGTGTGGTGAGTGAAAATGCAACTGCTGAATTGTAGTAAACCCGAGGACCATCTCGGGGGTGTCCAGAAAAATGCCCTCACGTTTGGATATGATGATCCCGTGCAGGGCTGTGTGAATGACTGCTTTCTGATTGCAGCCCTGTCATCGGTAGCATGGGGGAGTAATTCACGAGCGAAACTGACCAACGGGTCAACCGTTACGTTCTACAAGCCGACAGGAGGGACCTACCCTTCAGTGACAACGTCGCTTACCTTTCCCATGGATTCGACGCCCAACCTGCTCTATGCCCGTTCTCAGGGAGGTTATCACTGGCCTCTCCTGTATGAGAAGGCATATGCGATAAAAAACACCAATCCAAGGACGGATCCTCCTCCCTATTCCGCAGCCCTGAACGGTGGTGACGGCTACAACGCCCTCATCGAGCTCACGGGTTTTCCCGTCCGGATAAAGAAGGGTGTTGAGATAGTAAACGAGAAGAAAGTCTATACCCTTCCGAATCTGACCGATCAGACTATCTTCACTGATCTCGGGTCTTACAGTGGAAACAAGACAAAAAATGCAGCGGTTGCAATGACCAGAAATTCGGATGAGCTTCCTCCTGCATACAACAAAATGTTACCCGCAGGCCTGCATCCGATGCATACCTATTCCATCCTCGGAAAATATTCAGATGGGACAAAGAATTATCTCGTGCTCCGTAATCCCTACCGCGGCATCATCCCAAATCCGGAACCCACAGATACCGCGATTGTAGCCCGGCCCCAGGCACTGTGGGAGGGGATTGATCTAAAAACCGCAGATGGGATCTTTGCACTGTTGATGAACACCTTCAAAGAGTGCTTCGCGTACTATGCTGTGGTCAAACCAACGGAAGGCGCCTGAAAAAAGTATCGGGATCTCATTTGCCCGGCTCAGTGCAGGGAGCATATGCCGGGTCTTCATGATCCTCATCTTCCTGTTCGTACTCCGCGGCATATGCGTCCCGGCTAGTCCGGTGTGCGATACCGGGATATGCGACGTGTTGTTCGTGAATGACAGCCGTGTTGTGCAGAATCAGCCCTTATCAGATAAAGAATTCGTATATAGCAGCGCAGGAGGGGGGACTGAGTCCAACCTCTCGGTCACTGGTTGGGGTACGAACCAGGAAGAACCTGCGGTCTGGCGGGACAGGGTGGTATGGGCAGATAAATGGCAATACATCGAGAATGCATTTGCCTACCAGTCGGATATCGTTCTTTATAACTGCACAACGGGATCGGAGACCAGAATAACGGACACCCCGTACAACGAGATGAGTCCGGACATCTTCGGTAACCTGATCGTCTGGTCGGTATATGATCCTGAAGAAGGGGATACTGATATCGTTCTCTATGACCTGTCCCAGGGAGATATGACCCCGCTCACCGATGACAGCATCCGGCAGGTCACCCCCCGGATCTGGAAGAATCTGGTTGTCTGGCAGGAAGGGGAAGAGGGCTTTGATTCCGAATTCGGGATAGTCCTGTATGATGTTGAACAGGGGACCGCAGAAAAAATCTCCCTCTCAACGCCATTTGCCATCCATCCTGCCATCTGGGAAGACCGGGTGGTCTGGGCTGATGGAAGGAATGGCCTTGACCTCGACATCTTCCTCTTCAACATCACCACCCGTACAGAGATGCAGGTCACGGCTGATCCCGGGTTCCAGGTCCATCCATCGATATGGGGGGATATGATTGTCTGGCAGGACGATCGAAATGGGTACAGCCAGATCTATCAGTATCATATCGTGACCGGTGAGGAGAACGTCCTGACGATGGGGGATTATGCACACGAGCACCCGATAATTTCCGGGGGGTCCGTCGTGTACGTGAACCAGAGTGATGGCTATGACATTTCCCTGATCGATACAACGGGCAGAGATGAGGTGCTGATTACTCCGGGAACTGACTCAGCGGTCCGATGGCGTCCTGATATCTGGGAAGATCGGGTCGTCTGGGAGGATGGCAGGAACGGCGATGCCGATATTTACTGCAATACGCTCGATGTATCGCTCCCCCCTCTCATCCCCGGTTTCACCCAGAACATCACCAGGGGCATGCCGCCCCTGGTCGTTTCATTCACTGATACGAGCTCGGGAGATGTCCACGGCTGGACCTGGGATTTTGGTGACGGGGAAGGTATTGACCGGACAGCAAATCCGGAACATCGGTACGTGCAGGAAGGTTCATACACGGTTATCCTGACTGTTCACAACCCCTGGCAGCGGGCTTCAGAGCGGAAGATCGGCCTCATATCTGCCGGTACTCCGCCTGTAGCGGAATTCTCTGCCAATCATACTGGCGGACCGGCACCCTGCATCGTTGCGTTCACGGACAATGCCACAGGAAATCCCCTCACGTGGAACTGGAGTTTTGGGGACGGCTTGACATCAGAAGAGAGAAACCCTGTTCACACCTATACAACCCCCGGACTGTATCCCGTTGTCCTGACTGTGGGCAATGATTTCGGGAACTGCTCTCTTTCGAAGTCTGATTATATCACCGTCGTGGATACATACGCGTATGAATACATCCTTCCTGAGGATGGAATTACGCTCACAGGAACCGGCGGGAATTTCACGATTGCAGTGAACAGCTCACGGGTAACGTATTCCTTCGATCCCCTGACTCCCCGTTTCCTGATCATTGCGGTGCCCCCTGACGCAGATGGCCACACAACGGTCACCCTGATATCCGATGAAGCAGGGTTCACCCTTGACGGGGAGGGCATGTTCCGGGGGAAGATCTCCAGGGCATTCTTCACCAGTGACGAGACCATCACCGATCCTTTATGGAACGTTACGGGAGCGGTACACTCCCTCAACATCACCATGGAGATGGATGCGTATGATCCGGGGGGTGTTCTCCGGACCAGTATCTGGAAAGGGTGCATCCCTGATGATAGTACCCGGTTTAACCAGATTTCATCGAATTTTAACTATGCGATGATCGAAGGTCTTGCCTGCACGGTTCGCTTTCAACAGGAGGGCATGCTGGGAACCTCCAGTGCCACCCTGATATTTGGCATCGACTCAGACTGGGTCCGCCAGTACGGCTGGGGGGACAACCGGAGCCTCGAGATTGATTCGGCTCCCCCTGGTGCAAGGGTGTACGTCGATTCCGTGTATGCAGGACTCACCCCGGTTACGGTCGGCAACCTGTCTCCCGGTCCCCACGAGATACTGCTCTCACGCAGCGGCTATGAGACTAAAACCCTCACAATGGAGGTCCGTGACGAACGGGACAGCATCCACGTTATCCGTATCGGGGATGACGGCAGTGGAGAAGTTCTCAATACGACGTTCATCGGCCACGATCCGGAACGCAACCTCGATTTCTTCAGGGCCGAGTCCCCTGACGGCTTGTCCACGTTCGGGCTGGCCTCGCTCTCGAAATCCGGGAACGTGTTCCAGATGATCTACCTGATGATCTCCAGCGTGGTAGGCGGTGGCAGCAGTGGTGGCGGATCAACGGGAGGGAATCCTGACTGGCTTGCCGCTGCGGTAAAAACTCCCACATCGATCACGACGCCAGTGCAGGATTCTCGCCAGAGTCCCCTTCCTACCGTTACCTCCACGGGAGACGGCAGAACTACCGGGACCCCAGTCCCGGACCCGACGGATACGATCCCGGATGGAAGAGACCCGGGTATCAACCCACCGGGAGTAGCCCCGTGGGGACCTGCAACAATGGTCCTGCTGAAGAACCTCTCGGTCGTGTCCGTGGTCATCCTCGTGACGGTCGTGTTCTACCTGCGATGGAAGAGAACGTGAAGATTAGGCATACGGACCCTGAATTGGGGGTTTTCTGATCCCCTCCCTTCTGCATCTCCCGGGAAGGAACCCTGATATAAGGAAACTCGAGGCAGATCGGGACATCAATGGGCTCATTTTCCTCCTTGCCCACCGTGACTACACCCTCCAGTGGCAGGCAGCCGCAGCCCTTGAACGGATGGGGAGGATCACCGTACAGACGCTGCTTTCGGCCCTGGACCACCCTGCGAGCAGTATGCGGCTCGGGATCGTGGAAGTACTGGGAAATCTCCGTGATGTGCACGCTGTCCCCACCCTGCTCCCGCTCCTTTCCGGTGACGAGAGTAACGAGGTCCGGTGGGCATGTGCGATCTCCCTCGGGGAGATTGGGGATGAAACCGCCCGGCCTGGACTCATCGCTGCTCTGCGGGACCCTGACAAATATGTACGGTACGGGGTTGCCCTTGCGCTTGAGAAGAACGGGTGGATACCTCTCGATCCGGAAGGCCGGGTCTGGTTCCTCTCTGCGGCACAGCGGTGGGACCAGATCCCCGGTGACACCGGCACCCCGGTTGCCCCCCTCATCCATCACCTCCGCGATTATGACCCGGGTATCCGGCAGCATGCAGTACGGGTACTTGGTGAACTGCATGACCCGGCCGCCCAGGTTGCCTGTGACCTTGCCCTGCGAGACAGCAGCACCCAGGTCCGCTGGGAGGCGGTCATGGCGTTTCCGAACTGCAACATCCCGCTCATGCACCTCCCGCGGGGGCTCTCTCGGCGGAGACGCGAGCGGAAGAATCCCTATGCCGCCATGATCCTGAACTTCTTCTTCATCGGACTTGGCTATAGCTACCTCGGAATGTGGTGGGGATTTCTCCTTTTCCAGATCAATGTGACTGCTATCCTGATCATGGGCCTCCGGTTCCCGGTGTACATTCCCTACCTCCTCTCCTACGCAGTCTCAACGGTTGCAGTAGTCCATACCTGGTTCTATCTCAGGAGGCTTCCTGATCTATGACGGGTATCCAGCCGGCAGGATGGCCTCGACCTGCTAAGAGTGCAGGGGAGCAATCCCTATCCGGAACAGGAGCGTGCTGAGCCATGCTTCCCGCGGTATGGCACAGGACAGAACCGGATATCCCTGCTCTCGTGGAGCAGAAGGACTATCGTGGCCTGATCCAGGCGCTCCGGCACCGGAACCTCGCTGTTCAGTGGCAGGCCTCCAGAGCCCTCGCCGGGCTTGGGACCGAAGGGATGGACCACCTGTTGTCCGCTCTCAGGACCCGGAACAAGGATATCCGCCTCGGAATCATCGAGGCGCTCGGTGAGATAGGGGATCCCCGGTCGGTCGAACCGCTGATCGCCCTCCTGGAAAACAGAGACAACGAGATCAGGTGGGAGGCTGCCCTTGCCCTCGGTGAGATTGGTGACCCGCGGGCATTCGGTCCCCTTGAGGAGCTCCTCAGGGACCCGGACCGGTACGTCCGCTACGGCGCCGCAGTTGCACTTGAAAAAATGAACTGGTCGCCGGAAGGACCCGGAGACCCTGCATACCTTGCTGTCGGGAAACAGGACTGGGATGCGCTCATCGGTCTCGGCAGGGATGCGGTTCCGGCACTCGCCATCGCGGCTAAGGACAATGAACGGACAGTCCGCCTGATGGCAGTAAGGACACTGGGAGCTATCGGTGACGAACGTGGCATCCCGGTCATGTACCGGGCTCTCCGTGACCCGGATGACCAGGTCAGGTGGGAAGCAGTCCTGGCATCGCAGAAATGCGGGATCTCAGCCCGGTACCTCCCCCGGGCACTTGCCCGGCGGCCGCGGATCAGGAAGAATCCGAATATCGCTGCATTTCTCAACTTCGTCCTGCCCGGTATCGGGTACTTCTACCTCGGGAAATGGTGGGGGCTGATCATCTTCCAGATCGATGTATATGCAACCCTCTTCCTTTCCACTATGCAGGGACAGTACCTCACCATCGAATACCTCATCCCGCTCTATGCTATTATCGCAATCCACGCATGGTACATCGCCCGGCAGATGCCAGACCTCTGAGATGGCCTTGCTGCCAGCCGCGAGACCCCGGCCTCGTGACCATTCCAGGGGTGGGGGAGGTATTCGGGACGGGAGGACTCCTGATCTCCTGGGGAGCGCTCATTGACTCTGCGGATGAGAAAGATATGTTCCCACGTTCCAGGTCCGGCTGGAGGATAATCGATCCCCCAGGTGGTGCATACGTGAAAATGTATGCCTGTCCTGGCACAGGACAGTCCATTCCCCTCCATTCGGTGTGGTGGATCCCGCCTTCGGCCCGGGGCATCAGCAGGGGCATCCGGTTTTGGCAAATGACCCACTCCCTGCTCCAATGACCTGGGTAGCCCTCCTGCCCCTAAAACCATCGTCACCCGTATGGCTGCCGGACGGTAAAAAATCCGTCAGAGGAAAAAAATTCCAGAAAAACGCGGTTTGGATGTCAGTCCGGGGATTCATCCCCGATGAACTTCCGGAGCTCCTGCATAAGGTACTCCTGCGCTTCCTCAAGTACCTCTTTCCTGCCCCTGAACGCCAGCAGCTCCCGCTCATCCCCAGCCATGTTCGCAAAATAGAGGCGCTCTGTTCTTCTCGTCAGTTCGAGATCGAATTTTTGTGCGATCTCCATGATCATCTTCCTTGGGACGCCCGGGGGTATCAGGAGATCGAAGAGTTCTTCCTCGCCCTGGTTGCTCTCATCCGTAAAAGATGGGTTCTCTTCTGCCATGGTACTCGTACCTATCCTACTTTCCTGCTTTTATCCTTCTCGCCATGATACAGGGGCCACCCCTGACTCCGCCGATCGGGTTCTTCATCTTGCCAAGCGAGTTCATGCAACGCCCCATCAGTGCGGCACCCCGTGCGAGACCATCATCGACAAAGACGAGGTGGTCGTTAGGATTTTCAAACAGGTTCCGCTCGGTGATCCCTTCAAGGATATACTCCGGTTTTCTCCCTGATATCGCCGCCCTGCCCGTGAACCCGATGGAAGAGTTCGGGAGGACCATTCCCTCTTCCCGCGTGACATCGATCAGGCGCAGCGCCATCTCCGCGCAGACCCGGTCGATCACCTCGTTAAGGAGACTCATGCTGTGGTTCTTGTATATTTCTGCGCCGATATCGTGCAGCTGGTCGAGCGCACTCCCGTTCTCGCCAGCATCACATCCGACCAGGGCTACCCCTGATTCCTTGGCTATGTCCGCGTAGACCGGGACGCGCCCAAAGCGCCTCCTCTCAGGGGGGACAATCCTGATATCGATGAACTCATGACACCGTTTCACATAGGATCTGACCGTGTCACTCTGCCCTTTCAGGTTAAAGTCGGAGATGACACTCCGGTCGCCGAACACATCAAGCGCCGTGCCGGTCTTTGGGTCAACGAGCCCGGTTCCTTTGATAATAGCATCGGGAATCGCCCCTGCAAGGCCGCAGAAGTTCCCTATGGTCTTTGCAAACGGGTTCGGGTCATCACGGGCGACATCGCTTGTTATCCTCCCATCAAGTGTTGTCCCGAAATCGATGGAGATGCAGGGGTTCCGGAAATCGACCGGTGTCCATTTCGCACCCTCCTTGATCCCGGCCATGGCGAGCTCCCCCTCCATCTCGTTTGCAACCATCTCAACCCCGGTACTCCCTACCGGGGGTATCACCCCGGCAACAGCCCCGATGAAGACAACTTTGTCGGCGTACGAGAACGGCTGGAGCTTTGCCGGCTGGTTCGCCTTCGACATGGGGGGCGTCATCTTCCGGGGAGGTACCCCGGCATTCAGGCAACCGTTCGCAAGGGCAAGCACGAATGTCCCGACCTGATCGGGAGAGTCCATCGCGGCGACAACGCCGGTACTCCGCACCA
>DUGL01000067.1:0-332 GCA_013331415.1 Methanoregulaceae archaeon
CGCCGCGGACGACCGAGAGGATGCTTATGGTGCCGGCGGCAAGGGCGATGACCGCAGCGATCACCGATATAAGGCGGGATATTCCGGCATACTGGATGACGGAGAAGAGCCCGAGCCCCGAGAAGAAATAGAATAAGAATACCGCGATGATAAAGACCGACCCGACCATGAGCATCCGCTTCCTGGAATCAAGGGACATGAGCGAGAGCATCAGGAAGATGAGGACCGCGAAAGCACAGGGGTTGATACCATCAACAAGTGCTGCAGCAATCACGAGGGGGATGGTGAGCGTGGAGCCGGACAGGCCCTCCCTTCCCGGGAGATCCGGTGAA
>DUGL01000067.1:384-8536 GCA_013331415.1 Methanoregulaceae archaeon
GGAACAGGTACAAACCCGACACCGTAGTACTCGATGAAGGACTGGAACAGAGAGTATGTTCCAGAATCCTCCCTGATATCGAGGTATCGCACGACAACAGCGGGGTGTGCCTGCTGGTATTCCACCATGAACGGGATGGTGCGCAGGCAGTCTCCGCAGTTCCGGTTGAAGAAGTAGTAGACGACTGGTTTTCCATCCTCGAACAAGACCGGGTTAAAACTCCCGTTTCCATCAACTGGACCAGCGGAAGGGAGTGGTTCGGCGGCCGCCAGGGCAGGGAGGAGAAGGAGGAGGAGCAGTACTACCAGCTGCCTGCTGTATCGTTCATACCTGTTCTGTGCACTCATGCTGATACTGCGATTACCTGACCCTTGCACTGTAGTCTGAGGATTATATCTTTTAATATTTTTTTTGAATCAGAGCCCGATTCATGCTTCAATAAAATGAAAATACCGCCTGCTTCTTCATGCCGTATACCGGTTTCGCGAAGGAAATCCTGTGGTTTTTCCAGTTCCCCCGTCTCTGTCATCCCCTGTGGATCATCGTGCCCACGCCCTCGTCCGTGAACATCTCGAGGAGGAGGTTGTGGGAGATATTCCCATTGATGACGTGGCCAAACGAGACCCCTGCATTGACGGCGCTCACGATGGATTTGACTTTCGGGATCATCCCCTCACCCACCACGCCCCGGCTGATAAGATCACCTGCTTCGGATGCTTTCAGCCGCCGGTATACCAGGATCCGTTGCGGATCCATGATGCCATCCACATCAGTCATGTTGATCAGTTTGTAGGCATTGAGCGCAACGGCAATCTCACCGGCAGCGGTATCGGCATTGATATTGAGGCTCTGGCCGTTCCTGTCGATGGCTAGCGGGGCAATGACCGGGATGTAGTGGTTGTCGATGAGCGTGTTGAGCACGGCAGGATTGATCTCTTCGATCTCCCCAACATGGCCGAGGTCGACCTCCTGCTCCTTCCCCTCAACACTGACTTTCTGCGGGGTCATTTTCCTAGCAATAATGAGGTTGCCGTCATTTCCCGAGATGCCAACCGCTTTGCCACCACATTTTGCAATCAGGGAGACGATGTTGCTGTTGATTTTCCCAACGAGCACCATCTGGGCTATCTCAAGGGTCTCCTCATCAGTTATCCGGAGCCCGGCAACAAATTTCGGCTGCTTCCCAAGGGCGTTCATCTTCGCGGTGATCTCGGGGCCTCCGCCATGGACAAGGACGACCCTGATCCCCACCAGCTCGAGGAGGACTGCATCTGATATCGCGCTCTCGAGTATTGCAGCATCGACCATGGCGTGGCCTCCGAGCTTGATCACCATCGTCTTTCCATGGAACTGCTGGATGTACGGCAGTGCCTCGGTCAGAACCTCTTCACGCTTCATGTGGTATACCTCCCGTTGATCTCCACGTACTTCTCGGTGAGATCGCATCCCCATGCGGTTGCCACCCCGGATCCTGCATGGAGGTCCAGCAGGAAGATCACCTTTTTCCCGTGCATGAGCTGCTTGGCCGCGGCGAGGTCCACCACGATAGCCCCCTCCCGCACGAGGGGGAGCGTTCTGCTGCCATCGCTGATCCAGAGGTCAACCGTGTATGGGTCGAAGCCGACACCGGCCCTGCCTGCAGCAGCGATGACTCTGCCCCAGTTCGGGTCCTCCCCGTAGATCGCAGTCTTGACGAGCGGGGATGCAACAACCGTCCGTGCGACCGATGCCGCCGCCGCCTCTGATGGAGCACCGTTTACCGTCACTTCCAGCAGCTTGGTTGCGCCTTCCCCGTCCATCGCTATCTGGATGGCGAGGTTCCGGCAGCATTCCTCAAGCGCACGGGCAAATGTATCCCTGTCCACGGTGCCGGCAGCGCCGGTTGCCGTGCAGAGAGCAAGGTCATTGGTGCTCATATCGCCGTCCACCACGACGCGGTTGAAGGTGCGGTCCGCAGCCAGTTTCAGGGTGGACGAGAGCTCGGCAGCCGGGAGTTCTGCATCCGTATAGATGAAGGCCAGCATGGTCCCCATATTAGGGGCGATCATCCCGCTCCCCTTCGTGATGCCACCAACAGAAAAACCGTCCCCGGAAACCAGGGCATGCTTCTCGGTCAGGTCCGTGGTCATGATAGCCCGGGCGGCAAGGGTCTCAGCATGACTGCTCCGCTCGAGGAGGGGGGCAATCTTTATGCACTGGGAACTGATGAGCGGCAGATCGAGGTAACGGCCGATCACCCCGGTGCTCGCCACTCCGACATTTCCCGCATCAATACCGAGCGCAGACCCGGTTATCTCCGTCATCCTGACAGCATCATCATAGCCACGGGTACCAGTATACGCATTCGCACACCCTGAATTGACGATCACGGCCTCGAGGCAGCCTTTCCTGATCTGATCCTCCATGAGCGTAACGGGAGGGGCTCGTACCAGGTTCGTGGTGAAGACCCCGGCTGCTGTTCCTTTCGCCTCGATCAGGGCGAGCCCGAACTTCCCTTCTTTGATACCGTATGCCCTGACTCCTTCCACACCGCAGATACTCTTCACGCCCGGACGCTCCTTCGGAATGAATTCATGCTCCCGCTCCGCCAACCCCGCGGATGATATCTGCCTTGGCAACGATACCGGTGAGCTTCCCCCCGTGAACTACAGGGAGGCGGGCAATTTTATGGGCGAGCATGAGCCCCGCTGCCTCTTCGATATCAGCATCCTCATCGATGGTGATCACCGGGTGGCTCATGATATTCCTGACACGGGTCTCTCCGATATGGGTGAGCGCAGTCTTCGTCTTCTCCCAGTTGACGATCTCCCTGAGGGGTATCTCGATCACCTCAAGGGGAGACGGCAGCCAGAGGTCTGCAGAGATCTTCCCGGTGTCCAGGAGCGATATGATATCAGATTCTGTTACCACACCAACCAGCGTTCCCTGGTCCATGACCGGAAGTCCTCCGATACGGTGATTCCGAAGCAGCCCCGCCGCCGTACGGACCGGGTCATCGGCAGATACCGTGACCGGGTTTTTCGTCATAATGTCGCGAACTTTCATGGATTTCTCTCCTGTTTACGGGAGCAGCCCGGGCGCCCGGAGGCCATCCCGCTCGTCAAACCCGCAGATGATGTTCATATTCTGGATCGCCTGGCCGGACGCTCCTTTGCCAAGGTTATCGATTGCCGAGATCGCCACCACGCGATCCCCCGCGCTCTCTGCTTTCAGGTCGCAGAAGTTGCTGCCGCGCACTGCGGCAAGAACCGGGGTCTGGTACCGTATGAAGTACTCGCTGTCATAGGAGCGCCGGTACATCTCCTCCACATCCTCCTGCTCCATCGGTTCACGGAGGAGGATATGGGCAGTAGTAAGGATACCCCGGTTGACCGGTACAAGGTGGGGGGTAAAGTAGCAGGTTGTATCCGGATTTATCCGCGCGATCTCACGGCGCATCTCGGCAAGATGACGGTGGGAGGTCCACTTGTACGGGGTAACATTGTCTCCGACGTTGGGATAGTGGGTTGTGGCCGAGGGATTGTCCCCTGCACCGCTCACCCCGGTTTTTGAATCGAAGATGATGGTGTGAGCATAGGGTGCAAGGGGGGCTGCTGCCAGGGTTGCACCGGTAGGGAAACAACCGGGATTTGAGACAAAATCCGCGCTCCTGTACTCATCACGGTGGAGTTCAGGGATCCCGTAGGGCGCTTCAAAATAATCGGTGTGGACAACGCCGTAGACCTGCTCAAACATCTCCCTGGGAAGCCGGTAGTCTGCAGAGAGGTCCACCACTTTTATACCACGATCAAGGAGCGGTCGGGCATAGGTCATGGCTGCGGTATGCGGCACGGCAAGGAACGCGAGATCCACATCGATGGCATCGAGTGCAGGGTTCTCGAAGTTGAGCCGGGTATACCCCTTCAGGTGGGGATGGACCGTCTCTACAGGTCTGCCGGCCAGTTTCCGGGAGGTTGCACAGGTCACCTCGGCACGGGAATGAGAGAGCAGCAGCCGGATCAGGTCTCCACCGGCATACCCGGAGGCCCCAATGATCGCGATCTTCATGGAATTGTGTTGTTTCCCTCTGATGTTAATCTTTTTTCAAAGGTAAATGCTCCCCCTTTTCCTGTTCCCCGGTAATTCCTGACGGTTCACGTGCTGCCCCTTTTGCGCGCCGATTCAGATCATGGCAGGATGAGAACTATGACCAATCGGACAATCGGTGAATCTGCCCGGTGAGCCATGTCATTGCGGCAGATTTATTATTATAATGATTAATCATTATAATATAGTCAGAGGTGGTACCAAGGAACCATTATTGTTCTGGTATCAAACAATGTGAGGAAGAACAGATCCTCCGGGTATTGCAGTTGAACACCGCACGAGATGGATCATGGTCCATCCGGACTCCCGGCTGGTACCGGTGAGTCAATGATCCGGCACCCGTGAAAACCGGGTGCGGCACCTGACGACAGAAAAGTTCTGAAGACGGAGAGGAGCAGATACATGGCAGAATCATTTGATGTGACGCTGGTCGACGATGAAAAATTTTACACCCCCGACCCATCATACAAGCAGCAGGCGTGGACAAAAGATTATCACCAGGCATACAAGGAGTTCCTTGCCGACAAAGAGGGGTTCTGGGAGAAGCAAGCCAACCACCTCGAGTGGTTCAAGAAATGGGACAAGGTACTTGAGTGGAACTATCCGTATGCCAAGTGGTTTGTCAACGCCAAGCTGAATATTACCTACAACTGCCTGGACCGGCATGTGGCCAACCACCGGAGAAACAAGGTGGCCCTTATCTGGCGGGGTGAGGAAGGCGAGGAGCGCATCTTCACCTACAAGAAGCTCTACACCGAAGTCTGTCGCTTTGCCAACGGGTTAAAGAAACTCGGGGTTGTGAAAGGGGATCGCGTCTGCATTTACATGCCGCTCGTGCCTGAACAGGTGATTGCGATGCTCGCCTGCGCACGCATCGGGGCAGTTCATAACGTGGTCTTTGGCGGGTTCGGGGTGAATGCCCTGAACATGCGGATCACGGATGCCGAGGCCAAGGTCGTTATCACTGCCGATGTCGCCATACGCCGTGGGAAAACCATTCCGTTGAAGACGATCGTTGAGGAAGCCGTCATCAATGCACCATCGGTTGAGAAGGTCGTCGTCCTCTCGCGTGAGGTGGACCAGCCCGTCGAGCTCCACAGTGAGATGGAGGTCGATTACTTTGATCTCATGGAAGGTGTCTCCTCGGTTTGCGAGCCTGAGGTGATGGACGCCGAGGACCCGCTCTTCATCCTCTACACATCAGGATCAACGGGGGCACCCAAAGGGATCGTGCATACCTGTGGCGGCTACATGGTCGGGACGTACTATACAACCCTGAATGTCTTCGACCTGAAAGATACCGATGTCTACTGGTGCACGGCCGATACCGGGTGGATCACCGGGCACAGCTACGTGGTCTATGGGCCGTTCTGTGTCGGTGGCACGGTCGTCCTGGCAGAGGCGGTCCCGGATTATCCTGACGCGGGTTCTTTCTGGAAGATCGTGCAGGATCTCGGGATCACCATCTTCTACACGGCCCCGACGGCAATCCGCATGTTCATGCGGGTCGGCGAGGAGTGGCCGAACAGGTACGACCTCTCATCGCTGCGCATCCTTGGTTCTGTCGGTGAGCCCCTGAACCCGGAAGCATTTGAGTGGTACTACCGGGTCATTGGCAAGAATACATGCCCCATCGTTGATACCTGGTGGCAGACCGAGACCGGGATGCAGATGATCACCACCATGGTGGGTGAACCTATGCGACCCGGTTTTGCCGGGAAGCCAATCCCGGGTGTTGTCGCAGACGTGGTGGACAAGCAGGGCAACCCGGTTGCACCGGGTAACGGGGGGTTCCTCGTGATAAAGGAGCCCTGGCCGGCAATGCTGCGCACGGTCTACAGGAACGATGAACGGTATAAGACCTACTGGAACACGATCCCCCATTGCTACACTGCAGGAGATCTTGCGGTGAAGGGAAAGAAGGATGACTATATCATGATCATCGGGCGGGCCGATGACATCATCATCGTAGCCGGCCACAATATCGGCACCGCCGAAGTGGAGAGTGCCCTGGTCTCCCACAAGGCTGTGGCCGAGGCCGCGGTCATCGGAAAACCCGATCCGATGAAGGGGAACCTGATCAAGGCCTTTGTCATCCTGCGGGTGGGCTTCTCAGCAAGCGAGAAGCTCAAGTCCGACCTCATCTACCATGTGCGGATGACACTCGGGCCGATCGCCATGCCCTCAGAGATCGAGTTCATGGACAAGCTCCCCAAGACCCGGTCAGGAAAGATCATGCGCAGGGTGCTCAAGGCCAAAGAGCTGGGCATCGATCCAGGGGACGTCTCCACCCTGGAGGAGTAACCCCCCCCCTTTTTCCAGGAGGTATGAACACGGTGGCTACTGAAGAGTCCCTGTTTGGGATGCCGGCAGAGAGAGGCCGCTGGGGTCTCATCCTGAGCGGCATGATCATCAATCTCTGCCTGGGAACCATCTACTCATGGAGTGTCTTTGTCGGCCCGCTGACCGGGTATTTCTCTGCCGAGCTCGGCCAGACCGTTACGGCAGGCGAGATCCTGATGCCCTTCTCGGTATTCCTGGCCTTCTTTGCAATCGCCATGCCGCTGACCGGGAAGTTTATCGAGACCATCGGGCCCCGGAGGGTGACGATCATCGGGGGCATGCTGACCGGGGCCGGATGGCTGCTTGCCTCGATGGTAACCTCGGTCTGGATGCTCTACATCGTCTATGGGATGGTCGGTGGTATCGGGGTGGGTATCGCGTACGGCGTCCCGGTTGCAGTCGCTGCACGCTGGTTTCCTGACCGGCGGGGAACCGCGGTCGGCCTCACCCTGCTCGGTTTCGGGTTCTCGGCGTTCCTGACGGCAAACATCGCCGGTTACCTCATCGATGCTACTGGGGTGATGAACACCTTCCGTATCTTCGGTATCGCATTCATTGTCCTGATCCTGCTGCTTGCCCTCCCGCTGCGTTTCCCGGCAGCGGGGTGGAGACCGGCAGGGTGGACTCCCCCGGTACCAAAACCCGGTGAGGAGGTCTGCGAGTGTGACCGGTCCGCCATGGTCAGGACCCCGGCATTCTATGGATTGTGGGTCTGCTACTTCATCGGCTGTCTGGCCGGCCTGATGGCAATCTCCATCTCAAAACCTGTCGGGACAGAGATCGGGATTGCCACCGGCCTTGCCACGGCCCTCGTGGGGTTCTTTGCCATATTCAACGGGGGCGGCAGGCCCGTCTTCGGGGCCCTCACGGATCGTTTCACCCCGCGGAATACCGCAATCGGATCGTTTGTACTGATATGCCTTGCCTCGATACTCCTCTGGCAGATACCATCTGTACCAGTCTATATCCTCTCCTTCGCCATCCTCTGGGGGTGCCTGGGAGGCTGGCTCGCCATCGCTCCGACCGCGACCGGGAGCTACTTTGGCACCTGTGACTACCCCCGCTGCTACGGGGTCGTCTTCCTTGCCTATGGGGCCGGGGCAATCGCGGGTCCGCAGCTTGCCGGTTTCATAAAGACCACGACCGGGAGTTACCTTGGGGTGTTCCCCTACATCCTGATCCTCTCGATATTCGGGATCATAGTGGCCATGATCCTGTTGAAACCCCCGCGTAATAAACAATAGATACCTCTTTTTCAAACAAACCTGCTTTCCCTCCCGAACCTGACCCGCCGTACCCACCCGGATTATGTAGGATAGCGGTATATCATTGATAAACCATTGACAGGGGTGGGAACATGCATTCAGAAACAATGGAGAAATCCAGGCTCGAGGCATTGAGTGACGGAATATTCGCATTCGCCATGACACTCCTCGTCATCAGCCTGACAGTCCCGGTCATCCCGAAAGAGGAGGCTCCAGGACTCCTGCCTCCGCTGATCATGAAAATCTTCCCTGAATTCATCATTTTCGCCATTGCCTTCTTCGTCCTTGCCGGGTACTGGCTTTCCCATCACCGTATCCTCCGTTCGATACGATATGTCGACAATGGGTTGATCTGGATCAACATCTTCCTCCTCTTCTTCATTGTGCTCATCCCCTTTTCAACCTCAATCTCCGGGGATTATGACAACGTCAGGATGGCAGTCCTCCTCTTCCATATC
>DUGL01000140.1:0-3298 GCA_013331415.1 Methanoregulaceae archaeon
GCCCCCGTGTTCACTGATTCTCCAAAAATTTCTCTTTTGCCCGCATGACTGCCTGTCTCATTTCGGCTATCGCCGCATCAGCCCCTGTCTGAAGCTCCTCAACCGCACCCCCGCCCGCTGTTTTCATGCGTGCAAGTTTCTCCTCTGCATCGCGTTTTGCCCGGCGAAGTTCCTCAAGCTGGCGTTCGTATTCGGAAGATATCTCCTGGAACATCCGTTCGTACTCCGCACGGAGACTGGTGCGCATCTCGTCTGCCTTCGCCTGCAACCGGTCAATTTCACCGGCAAGCTGGTCTATCTGTAATTTTGCCTTCTCTGCATAGTCCTGCGTCGTCGCCATACTCCATCATGGTCGTGCAGGTTATATCATGGTTGTGACCTGGAATTCAATCCTGCCGGATAGGTGCAACCGATTGATTGATAGCAGCACGCAGAGTATGTTTATTCCTGTGGTGACCGTGCGGGGTCCGGGAATGGCAATGCCAGGGGAGCGTCGGGGGTATGAGGGATGAGCCTCGCTATCACCATCGCCGCACCGTTCCGGCATACCCGGAAAGACCGGCTGAAAAAAAATGAGATGGTGTATTTCCTGGCATTCGAACGGGGATGGATGAATATCGAACAGGCACATCTCCTCCTGTCCAGGGCGCAGGAGGAGGGGCTCATCGCCTATGACGGGGACATGATCAGGCCGCTCTTTGACCTTGCGACCATTGAGATACCCCTCGGATTCAAACCTTCAGCTTCCGTGTTCCGGAGCTCTGACCCGCAGGAAGAGCTGATGCAGCGGATTGCCGGCGAGAAGGAGATGCCGCTCACCGTGGTGACGGCCGCCATGAACGCAATCATCAGCCAGGAGTTTGACGGGTTCATCAGGCCGGAAGGCGCGGTGGTCATTCTCGCAAAGCGCCTTGGGGTGAACTACGAGGATGTACTCCCTGCATTGCGGGAAAATGTTCTGAAAAAATAGGAGATTAGACCTTCGCCTCTTCAGGCGCGGGTTTGGCAAAATATTCTTCCAGCGGTTTGTCCCCGTACCCGGTTACTTTCGCGTTGATCTGGACAAAATCCGAGGTGATCTCATTGCCGCGGATGGATTTTCTCCGCCGCTGACCATCCATCTTCGGTCGAAACCCAACACCTCCGGAGAGGAGGAGTTTCCGCCTTCCGGCGAGAGGGAGGTTCCGCTTTGCCGGCGTTCCGTTACGGTCAGAGGCCCCGGTGATCTCCATGCGGTACCCGGGGAGGCCGAATGGCCCTGCATCCATCTCATCCCCGATACGCTTCCCGATGATGGCCCCTGCCACTCCACCGCTGACATTTATATTATAGGCGCGTCCGGTCTTTGCATCGGACAATACGACTTTGAACTCAACCATGCTGCCAAGACTCCACTCTGATACTATCCCAAAACCCGGAGGTTCCCCGCGAAGGAGAACCGGTTCTGAATGCGCGAACGTTTCGCAAGGATACGTCACGCGTACATTCCCCGGGAAGTACCCAGTATTTTGGGTGCCCTATCTATTAAATACTATTTCCCCCAGAACGGATCCGCCCGACGCTTCATGCCGGTAAACTCGCCGAGGATCTCGCGGGTGCTGATGGGGAGGTGGGAGAGCATCTCGCGTTCGAGCACTTTCACGTGCCGTTCAGGGATGTCCACAAACAGGTCATCTTCGACAGAGAACTGCCTTCCTACCGATGCCCCTTCAACAGAGATGGCAATTTCGGCACCCGCCTGCGCTTCCCGGATATTCTCCTGGTTGAGCTGCATGGACTTGAGATGCCCCACTTTCCTTCCATCGGTCTGGATGAGGTTCACATCAGTCCGGAGTGTGCCCCCGAGCACCCGTACCCCGACCACCGCAGGGTTGCTCTGGCGGAACACGCAGTGGGGGAGGACCCGGACTTTTGCCGGCATGATGATCTGCTCAAACCGCTTCTGTTCGGCCTTCCTCTTCTGTTCGTCTTTCCATGCGATGTATTCCTCGACTATCTTGTAGATGACCTTCCCTTCAAAGATCTTCACCTGGGTGTAGCCCGGGTCCCGGATCATATCGGCAGCATCGGGGAGCATGGGGGTATTGAATGCGAGCAGGACACGGTAGTACGCGTTCTTTATCGTCTCTGCTTCGATCATGTCGTGGCGGCTTACCGGCCCGACTTCAGCCCGCATCACGCCGATCTCTTTGGCCTCGAGCTCATTGCAGAGCGCCTCCAGTGCCCCGATGGTGTCTGCCTTGATGATGAGTCCGTCCGGGGATATCTTGACCTTGATATCCTCCATCTCCCGCCTGATACGCTCCCTGACCGGTTCAGGATCGCCACGGAGTACCTGGAGGGGCGACCCGGCAATCGCGCCGTCAAGACCCGGGGCGCTGACCTTGATCCCGGTCGCAGCGGTCACCGTCTTCACGCGCTCAAACCGGTCCTCCACGAGGATCTCTTTCATCGGGCGGGGCTTCAGGAGCGAGCGTACGCGGGTCTGCGCTATACCATCCTGCCGTGCAAACACGATCTCATCCCCGACTGAGATAGTGCCGTCATACAGGATGACGTCGAGCGTTGTCCCGAGCCCGCGCTCCTCCTTGACTTCAAGGACGGTCCCCATACCCGGTCCATCCACGGAGAGGGCGAGGTCCTCCTCCATGTACCGCTGGGCAAGCCCTATCATCACCATGAGGAGCTCGGCTATCCCTTCCCCGGTGTGGGCACTCACCGGGACGATCGCAAGGTTCCTCTGGAAATCTGACACCCGGTCGAAACGCTCACAGGAGAACCCGAGCTCCGAGAGCCGTGCGACCATCTCGTAGAGCTTCGTCTCGACAACCTCCCTGACGCGGTCGTTCTGGCGGGCAAACGAGGCCAGGAATGGCTGATCCTTCTGGGGTTTCCACCCGTGGATACGGTCGATCTTGGTTGCTGCGACCACAAAGGGTGTCCGGCAGTTCCTGAGGATCTGGAGCGCCTCGAGGGTCTGTGGCTGGAACCCCTGGCTGATATCCACCACGAGGATTGCCATGTCGGCGAGAGCCCCGCCCCGTGCCCGGAGCGTGGTAAAGGCGTGATGGCCGGGGGTGTCGATGAAGAGGAGCCCGGGGACATTGAGCGGCATCTTCTCCATCGATCCGCTCATCCTCCTGATAGCCTCGATGGGGACAATGGTTGCACCGATATGCTGGGTAATGGAGCCGTCCTCGCTGCTGACCACGGATGAACCCCGTATCCGGTCCAGCAGGGATGTCTTGCCATGGTCCACGTGGCCGAGCACGGCGACGATTGGCGTTCGGATGCGTGA
>DUGL01000140.1:3472-7911 GCA_013331415.1 Methanoregulaceae archaeon
AGTTGGTTATCCTAGGGGACTGTGGATCCCCCGACCCGGGTTCGAGTCTCGGCCCTGGCCTTCCTTTTTCCGGATACCCTGACTGCATGAGCCGGAGTGTTCGATTGACCGCTCACCAGTCAGCCAGGGGGGCTTCGCACCGGGGGCACCGCAGGGCATAGCAGGGGACGAGCACCGGGCGTGGCCGTTCATACCCACAGTTCGGGCACCGGCACCGGTCCGGCACCTCCGCTCCGCCACGCACAT
Organism: Methanoregulaceae archaeon; assembly: GCA_013331415.1. GTDB lineage: Archaea > Halobacteriota > Methanomicrobia > Methanomicrobiales > Methanospirillaceae > UBA9949 > UBA9949 sp10516u. The sequence goes on from DUGL01000140.1 coordinate 3,719, forward strand.
CCCGGTGCAGGCGTTCTTCGCTTCCGTCTCCCATCTCGTGACCCCTGCTCAGGAGAGCACGCCGGACATTATCAAGTATTCCCCTGCCAGGTATGCCCGGAGCATGGAAACGATACCCAGGGATACCAGGGGATGCAGCAGTTGCAGCAATCATTTCTGTCCTGGAGCCCCAGGGATAGAGTGCCCGGGGGCCACCAGCCGGGGTCCCGGCGACAAGGGCATTGATACATTTAAATACCCCCGCAATGACCCTTACCATATAGCGGACTGATAGCGCATGAAACACTCTTTCCTCATGGCATGCATCATAATCACGGCACTCTTTGCATCCGGTAGCGTGGCCGATACGGCAACGGATATTCTGGGAGGCGATATCGGGACGTACCGGGTACACGCTAATGTGAACGGTGCAAAGGTGTACTTTGATGAAGACTACAAGGGCGAGATCGCAGACGGCATCCTCGATGTCCCGGTATACCTTACCGGGACTCCCTACCATTCATTCTCGCTCGAAAAAGAGGGGTACTATCCGTATTCAGGGCCGATACAATCCGTCCCTGCGAAGGGATCGATCGTCCATATCTACGCGACGATGCAGGCTCTGCGGGTCGTCGAGTACGGAAGGCTCCACCTCCTGGTGACACCGGTCCTCGCGTCAGTATCGATAGATGGAACCCCTGCTGGCGAGGTACCGGAAACCGGGGTTCTGATCATCCGGGACATTGTCCCCGGCACTCACTATATCCATGTCGCAAAACCGGGGTATACTCCTGAAACCATTACGGCCACGGTGGGAAAAAACGAGATTATGAAAGTGCCGGTCACCCTTTCACCGGCTTCCTCCGGCCCCCTTACCATCACCTCCAACCCTGCGGGAGCCCGTATCTTCCTTGACGGGCAGGATGCCGGCGTGACCCCACTCACCATCCCTGACCTGGCCCTGGGAATCCATACACTCGTCCTGAAGATGGACGGATACCAGGATTACACAGAACAGATCACGGTAACCAGCGATGGGACAACCGTTTCCGCCAGTCTCGTTCCCACCCCGGCCCAGGGGGGAATCCGGCTCAGCCTCTCCCCCCTTGTCTTCCTCGGTGCACTGTTTGGGGCTGCAATCCTGCTCTGGATACGACGTGAGGGGCCGTAATTATCATCCCGTAGACCAACAATAGCGGAACTGCTCACACCGGGGCACAGGGGTGTCCCGGCATGGCAGGAGAATGAATCCATGGTGCTTATCTACAAAGTTGAGTCCGGGACGACCCGCGAACTCGGGAAGGTAGAGCGAAGTGAGGAGGAATGGCGCAGGCTGCTTGAACCGGAGGTATTCCGGGTTGCCCGGTTGGCCGGAACAGAGCCTGCATTCACCGGACGATACCACGATTTCCATGGCACCGGCCTCTACCGCTGTATCTGTTGCGGGACGGATCTCTTCAGATCTGAAACGAAATTCGATTCAGGAACCGGCTGGCCGAGTTTTTCTGCGCCGGTCAGCGACTATAATATCAGGACCGGGATCGACCGGAGTTACGGGATGGTGCGAAACGAAGTGCGCTGTGCCCGGTGCGATGCCCACCTCGGGCACGTATTCGATGACGGCCCCCCGCCAACCAGCCTGCGGTACTGTATGAACTCGGCATCCCTGACTTTTGTGCCTGACTGAAGCGTCACGTCTCATTACCGGGATCCGGATGAGCACTGCAGTAACCTGGTAAAACCTCCCTGCCGTAGCATTGAGGAAGGGTGATAATCCAGGGGTACAGGATTATTTAGCAGGAGTGCACGAAACGGTACCAGGATATGTATCCCTGCATCAGACGAGCAATCCACAATATTCGCGGCGGGCTGCTGGGCGTCCTGGTGTACCTCGGGATCACCGTGATCATCGTTGGTGCTGCGTTCATGGCAGCCTTCGGCAACGATACCCCAACGGCACGGTTCATCCTTGCCGCAGCAGGGATTTATTTCCGCATTGCATTCCCGCTCTGGGGAATCCCGGTATCCTATGTCCTTGGTGGCATCTTCTTCTCCCGGGACGCGGAATGCAAAGAGCAGTCGGAGGGAAAGGGATGGCAGGAAGCCCGGTGAAAACCGTCGCACTTGCACGATGTACAGCATATGATCGGGAAGAAGTGACCCGTTCAGTCCGGCAGGTCGTCGATCTCCTCGGTGGCATCGAATCGTTCATCTCACCGGGGAGCAGGGTGCTCGTAAAGCCGAACCTGCTGCAGGGGCTCCCCCCGGAACGATGCGTCACCACCCATCCCGAGGTTGTGCGGGCGGTCTGTGTTCTCCTCCGCAGTATCGGCTGTTCGGTCGTGATCGCTGACAGCCCGGGCGGCGGTATCCGGTATACCCCGGCAAGTCTCCGTTCCCTGTACCATGCTGCCGGGTATGACCAGATCGCGGCAGAGACGGGGGCTCTGCTCAATTACGATACCGGTTTCTACGAGCACCCGTTCCCGGAGGGGAGGCTGGCAAAGCGGTTCCCGGTCATCCTCCCGGTACGGGATGCAGACCATATCGTAGTCGTCTCGAAGGCAAAGACGCACCTCTGGACCCTCTTTTCCGGCGGGGCAAAGAACCTGTTCGGTGTGATTCCGGGGCTGGAGAAACCGCTCCACCATGCACGGTTCAGGGAGACGCTCCATTTCGGTGGGATGATCGCCGACCTCAACGAGGCGATCTCCCCCTCACTCCAGCTGATGGATGCCGTTGTGGCGATGGAGGGGGATGGCCCTTCTTCCGGGAGCCCCAGGCCTCTGGGTGCGATACTGGCGAGCCCTGACTGGACGGCGATCGATGTCGTCGCCTGCCGGCTGATCGGGATACCCCCCCTCGATGTCCCCACCATCAGGGCAGTTGCTGATCGGGGCGGACTCCCGAACAGTGGCGCCGACATTATTCTCCTGGGAGATGACCCGGCAACCCTCGCAGCCACCGGTTTCAGGATGCCATCAACCTACCGGGGAGAGGGAAAAGGCCTGGAGAAGAGCCTGCTCCTCGGATTGCTTCATCGCCTGGGAGGACTCTATGCCCTCTACCCGGTCATCGATCATTCCCGGTGTGAACGCTGCCGCCGCTGCGAGCGGATATGCCCTGTACATGCGATCTCCTGGTCGGGCGGGACACCGGAAATAACGAGGAGTGCCTGTATCCGGTGCTACTGCTGCCACGAGATATGCCCCGTGGGGGCAATCGCTACCCGGCCCGGCCTTACCCGGAGGATGATCGGGAAGGTCACCGGGCTCTCCTGAGAAGGAGAATTGATCCGGAAATCCTGTGCCGTCATTCCCGTGGGGGAATATGCATCCGGCTGACCGCCCTCCCGGGCCCTGCACTCCCGGGGCAGGGCATTTCCAGCCCATGGCCAGACATGACGGTGTTCCCGGGGCTGAAATACCCGGCACAGTTCTTCGCGGTCCTGAAGACAGGGACAAAGGGGTGCATGATATACGGGAGAGATGACAATTGAACCATGCCCATCCCCCCAATTTATAGGCTGGAGTGCTCCTCCCTGTAGAGTAAGAGGAGAATGTGATGCGAGAGAATATCTTCATGGCAGTTGCAATCATCGTTTTTTCATGCGTTCCGATGGTCCAGCTCATCGCGGGATAGGGGGAATTTACCCTTATTTCCCGGCCCGTTATTTTCAATGGGCCCGTCCTGTCGTCAGCTATATCCTGCAGGGCCGTATATGTGTAGGTCGGGAATAATGGAACAGACCACGAAACAGCTGCTCGAACGCTGGGAGAAGAACCCCGGACTGCGCGGTATCTTCTCCCGGGCATGGAGGGCATGGCATACCGCGATCGCCAGGAACCGGTGGATACGGTGACTGTCCAGACAGGCATGGGATGACATGACGGAAAAACTCTGTCCATTCGATAAACAGCCCTGTATCAGGGAACGGTGTGCAGTCTTCAGGGAGGACTCAGGCATCTGTGCATTCCTGCTGGCAGGGCAGGGTCGGCCGGTCCCCGGACATCCAACCGAAAAAGCCGGAGGTGCGCGGTCGTCCTCCGGATACCGTGCCCACCTCTTCGATTGACTGCTCGTATAAGGGGAACCCCTGCATATTCGCATGACAGGGGGCTCCCTCGTACTTCCCCGGCTTGTACCTGTTCAGACCTGCCATGAAAAAGCATCATATTTTTCGGTCAAGTCACTGATCCGCCGCCGGGGCGCCC
>DUGL01000193.1:0-143 GCA_013331415.1 Methanoregulaceae archaeon
CGGGCACCGGTTCATTGGGCACGGACAGGGTAAAAGCAGGGATCAGGGAGAATAACGGCCGCTTCTCTGGATCCCGGATTTACGGGATCCTCCCCCTATCGTCAGAGGAACCGAAGCGATCCGGTATCATGGAAAAGATACCC
>DUGL01000193.1:159-779 GCA_013331415.1 Methanoregulaceae archaeon
ATATATACCTTCACGGCCGTTCAGGGTATCGTGGCCGCTGACAGCCGGAATCCCTGCACTCAGGCGCTCTACAGGGATCTTTGTTCATTCAGGCGTTCAAATATCCATATTGTGGCGCTCTCCAACGATCAGGGGGGAGAGAAGGGGAGCGGCATTGTGCCGCATACAACCGCTCACTTCACCCTGTCAAGCGGGATGCCGAGTGCGTCCGCAACACCCTTGCCATATGCCTTGTCGGCCTTTAAACAGTTCCCGATGTGGCGGATCTTGATGAACTCTGGTGCATCGCCCATAGCACGAGCGGTATTCTCGCAGAGCACCTTCTGCTGTGCTGTGCTCATCAGCCGAAAGAGTTTGCCCGGCTGGGTGTAATAATCGGAGTCGTCCTCGCGGAAATTCCAGGCTGCCGCTGCACCCGAGAGTTCGAGCGGGGGATCTGTATACTCAGGCTGCTCCTGCCACTCGCCATAACTGTTTGGTTCATACCCGACAGCCGAGCCGTGGTTCCCGTCCACACGCAACTGGCCGTCACGGTGGGAGGCATGGGAATAGGCATTTTTCGGGCGGTTGACCGGGATCTGGTGATGGTTGACGCCAAGCCGGTACCGTTGTGCGTCCCC
>DUGL01000193.1:921-2193 GCA_013331415.1 Methanoregulaceae archaeon
TTCTTTGCCTGCTCTTCGGTCATCACCTGGATGTACATCTTCCAGCGGGGGAAATCGCCCCTGTCGATGCTCTCGAGCAGGTCACGCTGGTTGCTCTCGCGGTCCCTGGCCACGACTGCTTCTGCTTCCTCGTCGGTGAGATTCTTTATCCCCTGCTGGGTTATAAAGTGGAACTTGACCCAGACCCGCTCGTTCACTGCATTGATCATGCTGAAGGTGTGGCTCCCAAAACCGTGCATGTGCCGGTAGGAATACGGTATGCCCCGGTCACTCATGACGATGGTCACCTGGTGCAGTGCCTCGGGGAGGGACGTCCAGAAATCCCAGTTGTTCCTCGCGGAGCGCATGTTAGTGCGGGGGTCGCGCTTTACGGCTCGGTTGAGGTCAGGGAACTTGTGCGGATCGCGGAGGAAGAAGACGGGGGTGTTGTTGCCGGCAAGATCCCAGTTCCCCTCCTCGGTATAGAACTTTACGGCAAATCCCCGGATATCGCGCTCAGCATCGGCTGCACCGCGCTCGCCGGCAACGGTCGAAAACCGGACAAAGACCTCGGTCTCCTTCCCTACCCTGGAGAAGATCTTTGCCTTCGTAAACCGGGTGATATCATGGGTGACCGTGAACGTGCCAAAAGCGCCAGAGCCCTTGGCATGCATACGCCGTTCGGGGATCACTTCGCGGTCAAAGTGAGCGAGCTTCTCCAGGTACCAGACATCCTGCAGCAGCATGGGGCCGCGTGGGCCGGCCGTAACAGCATTCTGGTTATCAGGAACCGGTGCCCCTGCAGCGGTGGTGAGTTTTTTCTTCTCTTCCATGGTACGTACACCTCTTTTTTCAGCCTCGGCGAGAGACTGTTCAGGCATAACCCGTATAGACGCCTTCTCTCTCCGGATTCATTAACCTTCGTAAAACGGTACTCCTGACCCTGTTTCGTTTCAGGGCAGTGATGATGTTCCGGTTTTTTCGTCTGCACTGCCGGACAGAAGGAAAAAAGAGGGAGAGCATCATCTTCCCTGCACAGATGAGACGGGAGCAGGCGTTCACAGGGCAAACCCGCTCTCGAAGGGCAGCCGGCCCCAAGCCCGGTTGATCAGGTACAGACAGGGTACAAGCAGCGATAGGGGAGGAGGGAGGCAGGTTCTTCGGGCTCAGGGACTATGGGGTCCTCCCCCTATCGTTGCAGGAACCGGAGCGATCCGGTATCATGGAAAAGATACCCGGGGGCTTCCCGGCAATGCACCAATTGCGGTATCCGGGTACCGTATGACCAACTCC
>DUGL01000193.1:2237-2898 GCA_013331415.1 Methanoregulaceae archaeon
GCACCTCAATTGAGTCAGGTACGAGAAGGGCAGAACCATTGAAACGTGAACACCAGGCGCCCCGTCTCATCTCGTGGAACATCACGCTCCGGTGCCCCCTGAAGTGCAGCCACTGTTACGTGGACGCAGGGGAGAACGAGGCGGAGGGCGTGCTCTCCACGCCGGAGGCGTTCGGCGTCATCGACCAGATCTGCGAGACCGGGAGACCCGTGGTCGTGCTCTCCGGGGGGGAGCCGCTCATGCGGGAGGACATCTTCGCCATCGCCCGGTACGGCACGGACCAGGGCCTCCGGATGGTCATGGGAACGAGCGGGGTTTTGATCGATCAGACCACCACTGCACGGCTCAGCGAGGCGGGGATACAAGCCGTTGCCATCAGCCTTGACTCTGCATCCCCGGCCATGCACGATACGTTCCGTGGCGTAACCGGCGTGTGGGAGAGGGCCGTGCAGGCAATCGGCCATTGCCGGGATGCAGGGATCCATGTCCAGATCAACATGTCGGTCATGACCGCCGATTTCTCTGATGTCGAGTCGGTCGTCAGACTTGGAACGACGCTTGGCGTCCGTGATTACCAGGTCTTCTTCCCGGTCCCGACCGGGAGAGCACAGGGGTTGGAGGGCGGAAGCCCGCAGGAGCACGAAGCCCTGATCCGGCAGAT
>DUGL01000198.1:0-3300 GCA_013331415.1 Methanoregulaceae archaeon
GTGATGGATACAGACAGGGCTATCATCGGATACCGCACTGAAACAGGGGGCCGATCGAAAAAATAGTGGTGTATACCTGTGGAAATATCTGCAGTTTCACGACAGGCCCTGGGAGAACAATCGGACATAAATTCCCCAAGCGACCACACTACCCCAGGAGAGATCAACCAGGATGACCCTGCAGAGTATTCCCCGGATCGTGATTGCCGGAACCCACAGCGGGTGCGGCAAGACCACGGTCGCCCGTGGCCTGATGCAGGCGCTCCGGAAACGGGGGCTCATTGTCCAGCCGTTCAAGGTCGGCCCGGATTTCATCGATACCTCGCACCACAGTGCTATCTGCGGTCGCATATCCCGGAACCTTGACCCGTTCATGATGGGTGAAGAGGGGGTCAGGGACAGTTTCTGCTCCGCGACTGAGGGGGCCGACATCGCGGTTATCGAGGGGGTGATGGGCATGTATGACGGGCTTGACGGCACCGATACTGCCAGCACCGCCCACGTGATGCGGATCCTCGGTGCAAAGGGGGTGCTCGTGGCAGATGTCCGCGGAATGTCCCGGAGTGCCCATGCGCTCGTTGCCGGTTTTTCCGGGTTCGACCCTTCGGTCGCACTCGCCGGCGTGATCTTCAACCGGGTCGGGAGCCCCCGCCACCGGGCCATGATCGAAGATCACCTCGCAGCCCCGGCGCTGGGATGGATCCCCCGCGACCCGTCTCTCGCGGTGGAGAGCCGGCACCTGGGCCTGCAGATGGCCTTCGAAATCGATCCGGCCACTCCCGGGCTGGAGCTGGTCGGCGAGTCCTGCGACCTTGAGGGTATCCTCGGTGCTGCCCGGTCCGCACCTTCCTGCTGTATACCGGCACGACCGCGGCCCGGGTACCCGCCAGAGGTCAGGATTGGGGTGGCACAGGATGTTGCGTTCTGCTTTTACTACCAGGACAACTTCGACCTGCTCCGGGCTGCCGGAGCGACGCTGGTCCCGTTCTCTCCCTGTGCTGATCCGCTCCCTGATGCGGATGCCTACTACTTCGGGGGCGGCTACCCGGAACTGCATGCCCGTGCGCTTGCGGATTCTCCCTGCCGCCTGATGCTGCGGCGGGCAGCTGACGCCGGGGTCCCGGTCTACGGGGAATGCGGCGGACTCCTGTACCTCTCCGGCTCGGTGACCGTTGATGAACAGGAGTTCCCGATGGCCGGCGTTCTCCCGGGTACTGCCTGCATGACAGGCGGTATCCAGGCACTCGGGTATACTGCAGGGACCTGGTCGGACGGTCCCCGGATTGCGGTACGCGGTTCCACCCAGCGCGGCCATGAATTCCACTACTCCGCGTACGATACCGACAGGGATGCGCGTTTTGCGGTCACGCTCTCCCGTGGCAGGGGAATCGAGGGTGGCAGGGACGGGCTGTTTGTCCACGAGGCGGTGGGGAGTTATACGCACTCGTACTTCTCCCGCAGGTTCGCTGCAGCGTTCGTGGATGCGGCGCGGGAACAGCGGCGACAGTGACCGCCCGGGCGAACTCCTGCAATGCCGATCGCCATTACCAGGGCAACAGGAATGAATCCAGGGTAGTGCAGTCTCTCGCGATACCTCCAGCATCCTGGCGCATATCCGGAGAAGTACCCGTTCACCCGGGCCCTCGTGAGCAGGTCGTTTCAGGTGACGAATCCCGGGATCTGGACCCCCTTGCCGGCCACGAAGGCATAATGGGGTAGGACGATGAATCTTCTGATCAGGATATGAGAACTGATGAGGAGTGATGAAGTCAAGGTGGGGTACCACCGTGCCCCCAACCGTGCGCTGCTCCGATCGCTCGGTGTCACCGATGCCGAGTTTGACCGGCCGTTCATCGGCATCGCCAATGCATGGAATGACATCGTGCCCGGCCATGTGCACCTCCGCGCACTCGCGGGGAAGGTCCGGGAAGGCATAGCAGCTGCCGGAGGGGTACCGTTCGAGTTTGGCGTGATAGGGATCTGCGACGGGATCGCGATGGGCCACGAGGGGATGCGGTACTCCCTGCCCTCGCGCGAGAATATTGCCGATTCTATCGAGCTGATGGCAGAAGCGCACCGGTTCGACGGGATGGTGATGGTCGGGACCTGCGACAAGATCGTGCCCGGGATGCTGATGGCAGCCGCGAGGATCAACATACCCGCAATCCTGGTGACCGGCGGTCCGATGCTCTGTGGCTCTCTCGATGGGCGGGATCTCTCGCTCATCGATGTCTTTGAAGGAGTCGGGAAGGTTGCTGCAGGAAGCATGGCGGAATCGGAACTTACGGCACTCGAGTGCGCGGCAATGCCCGGGTGCGGCAGTTGCCAGGGGCTCTATACGGCAAATACCATGGCCTGCATGACGGAAGCGATGGGCATGTCGCTCCCCGGCTGTGCGGCAACCCCGGCAGTCGATGCAGAGAAGCTCCGGCTGGCTCGTCTGAGCGGAGAACGGGTGATGGGGCTCGTGAACGAGGGAGTTCTGCCCCGGGACATCATCACCCTGGCGAGCCTTGAGAATGCGATCCGGGTCGATATGGCGCTCGGCGGGAGTACGAATACCGTGCTGCACCTGATGGCGATTGCCAGCGAAGCCGATGTACCGCTCGAACTCGAAGCATTCAACCGTATCGGTTCCCGGATACCGCATATCTGCGCGATGCAGCCCGCAGGCCCCCACGCACTCCAGGCGCTTCACCGGTCAGGGGGGATCCCCGCCGTGATGGCAGTCCTCTCCCGCGAGCTCGAGGATGTGCTCACCGTATCCGGGAAACGGATACGCGAGATTGCCCGCGATTCAGAGATGCCTGCAGGGTCCATCATCCAGTCTCTTGAGGCCCCGGTGAACCCGGGTGGCGGGCTCCGGATCCTCAAAGGCAGCCTTGCTCCGGGCGGGGCCGTGGTGAAATCGGCGGCAGTCAGCCTCGATATGTGGCACCACCAGGGCCCGGCCCGGGTCTTTGATAGCGAGAAGGAAGCAATGGACGCGATCCTCTCCCGGCACATCCGGGAAGGTGACGTCGTGGTGATCCGGTACGAGGGGCCGCGGGGAGGACCCGGGATGCCGGAGATGCTCTCCCCGACCTCGGCCCTGATGGGCCTCGGCTATACCCGGGTCGCGCTCGTGACTGACGGGAGGTTCTCGGGGGGGACCCGCGGCCCCTGCATCGGGCATGTCGCTCCTGAAGCAGCGGCCGGGGGCCCCATTGCGCTCGTCCATGACGGGGACCAGATCGAGATCGATATCCGTGAGCGGCGGATAGAGCTCCTCCTCTCGAAAGCCGAGCTCAAGCGCCGGCG
>DUGL01000198.1:3370-7131 GCA_013331415.1 Methanoregulaceae archaeon
TCCGGTATCGGTCACCCCTGCCGGCAGGTTCAGGAGGGCATCACCTGCACGCACCACTACATCAGTATCCCTCATTGAACCGGATGCCTGACACCACTGCAATGGAACAAGCCGGATCACGTAGTAGGCACAGGAACAAGGGGAACACCCTGGGCAGTGCATGCCCATCAACGGGAGGGAACCTTCTTCTGGATGTCGTTCCGGCACCTTTTAAGAGCAAGCGACAGCCATAGTTCCCATACCTGTCATGACTGAGGAAAAAATTGTATATACCGAGGTCACCTGTGCCCACTGCGAGGGGCTCGGGTGCATCTACTGCGATAAGAAAGGGTGCGTGCCGGTAAAGTCCCCTCCAAGGAAGTGCCACCACTGCGATGGCCTGGGGTGCATCTACTGCGGGTATGCCGGCTGGGAAGGCCTGAAAGGGAAGTACGACTGAGCACCGGTCCAATGCCACATGACGGCCCGTCACTGGACCGCAGGCATGAAGCCTCTTTTACATAGATTCCATCGCAGCGAGGTTTCTGCGGCGGTCTTCCCCGCACTGGCTGGAAGAGCTCCTGCAGTGTTTTCGGGATAGCACCCTGCGGCCATCAGGGAGAGTACAGGGAACGTTCGGCATCTCCCTTGAATGGTATGGTCCGATACATCCGTCCCATGGGAATGCTGAGAGACAGTGTCCCGGGACAGAACAGATGCAATAAAAAAAAATTGCTTTTCGCTATCCGGTCCGGGAATGATTGATACACCTGATACCTCTTGTGCGGGCTGTCTGCCCCACACCTCCGCATGCGATACACACCGCCGCCCTGGAAAAACCGCGAGGGCTCCACCGCCCGACCACGAAGCGACCGTTCGGTCGCCTTCTATCCCGGGTATACTTCAATGGATGGCGCCCCCCGTCCGCGGTCCGGTGACCGAACTGGTGTTCAGGTAACAACCTCGATTCAGCATCCCCACTCAAAACAGCAATGAGGTAAAAAAAAGAGGTATCGTTACTGCCGGAAGACCAGGGTGCCGGCAATTTTATCGTGGAGTCCCTGTTTGTACGCGGTGAAGGCGATCGCGATAAACCCGATGAACAGGGTCAGGACCGAGAGGATCTTTCCAAAGAACCGGAGCGATGCCCGTGCGAAGGTGATACGGTTCCCCTGCATATCGGTCACTGCAGACCTGAATGCCATCTTCCCAAACGTTGCCTGGTTCCGGGAGGACTCGAGGTACGCCGAGTACACCCAGGGCACGAGGATAAAGAAGATCATGGCACAGAGGATCATCTGGGGTGGAACGACGGCATTGATCACCTGCCCGGTTCCATCCGTTCTCGGCACGTGGTTGTAGTACTGGTACAGCATCCTGATCGTCTCCCCGACCGGGTCCGGTCGCACCAGGATCCAGGAGACGATACCAAGGATGGCTGCAGCCATGATATTGAAGAGTACCAGAAAAATGAGATCGACCAGTCCGGCAAGAAAACGGCCCCCCAGGCCTGAAAATCTCTCGGTTTGAATTCCTCCGACACGTTTGCGGATGAAAGGTTTCTGAGGGTACTCTTTCATCGAAGCCCCGCAGAACTGGCAGAAATTTCCTGATTGCTCTGTCTCTTTTCCGCATTTGGGACAGTACATCAGTCTACTCCTATGATACAACATTGTACGGGCATAATATCAATGTATCGGTCAAACTTGTGCCCGGATTGCGAATAGGAGTGATTTACAAAACATTGCGGATTTTTCTACAGGAGAAATTCCGTCGTGATCCTGTGTCAGACAGGGTTGCGGCTGGCTGCACGATGGGTCAGGGCGCAGAGCAGGGCAGTTACAGCCGCGGCAACAGCGAGGACCAGCCACTGCCCCGGCCCGGCGGTCCCGGTGGCCAGCGAAACAATGGTTGAGAACGGGTTCTCCGGGAGAGCAAGGACCGCCATCATCAGCGCCACCACAGCGAGCGAGAAGATGACCTGTGCAGCGGTTCTCTCCCGGTAGTACAGGGCGATCAGGGCGCCAAGGAGGATGAGAGCCGAGGATGCCAGGATGACATGGACCAGGATCTGGGGGATACCGGCTATCGTGATGCCATTTGCCGTGAGGAGTATCAGCCATGCCCCGGCCTGGATGGGGACGAGCAGGATACAGGCAAGGACTTTCCCCCAGATCACCTCGGCAAACGTGACCGGGGTTGCGAGCAGGGTCTCGAGTGTATGGTGCTGGAACTCCTCGGTGATCAGGTCGATCGCGAGTGCAGCGCAGATAATCGCCGGCATGAAGAGGAGGAGGGGGATCAGGAGCCCGTACACGAACTCGTAGAAGCTGGCATTCCCGCTGGTCTCCGGGAACTGCAGCACGGTCGGTTCAACGGAGAGTCGGCTGGAACGGACTTTCCTGAGGTAGTCCTCATAGGACATGAGCGACTCCCGGATCTTCTGGCTGATCACCGCGGTCTGGATGTCATTTTGTATCGTAAAGAGCGAGACCTTGACCGGCTCATCGGCGTCCGGGGCTGTCTCCGGGACATAGACCACTGCCGCGATCTGCCGATCACGGAGCAGGGCGACTGCGGTAGAGAGATCCAGCTGGTGCACCCTGAGATCGGAACGGGACTCCAGGATCTCGAGGAGCGGAGAATCCACCCCGCTGTACCCGATCGGGTACTGAACCCGCGAATACCCGGCAACGGACGAGGGATCATACATGGCGGTGAGACCGACCATCAGGAATGAGGAGAACATGGCCACAAAGAGCTGCAGGAGTATCGCAAACAGGATGGTCTTTTCATTGGCAAGCCCTTTGAGGTCCTTTTTTGCGACCGCCTTCACATGGCGCCCCTTCACCAGATCCACCCCCGGATCAGGTAGAGGTTGCAGGCGCAGTGCACGAGGGTTGCAAGCATGATCCCGGGGAGGTAGGCTGCAGGTCCCCGGAGCTTCAGGGCGGTTCCCGTGATCATGATCCCGACAAGGTGTATCAGGAAGGGGATGTACAGGAGGCCAAGGGAGGAGAAGAGAACCGTCCCAAAGACCGATTCAGCGATCTGGCTGAGGGTCACGAGCAGGAGGAGTTTTTCTGCAACGAGGAAGCCGAGGGCAGTCATGACGGATCCTGCGGCGAGAGCCTTCCAGGTGAGAAATCCCGTGAACCGGGTGGCAATCGTGTACAGCCCCAGCGACTTGGCCACCTCCTCTACCCCTGCAGCTGCGACGAGGAGGAGGACCAGGGACAGCGGCATCGGGAGGTTGAAAAGGAGCACAAGGAGCATCATCTGGACCATGAAGACGAAGGGGACGGTGAGCATGGCAAGGGAGAAGAGCGAGGCCCAGGGGTGGGCCCGGGAGATTCCTGACGAGATGAACTGTATGATCTTCGAGGTGAGCGGCTCGTGGGAGAAGAGTCGCTCCTCCCGGAAATTTGTCACGCCTGCATAGAAGAGAACGGCACTCGTGACAAAGAAGAGTGACGTGGAGAAGAGGTACTGTCCGGCGGTGAACCCGTCACCCTGAAGGTTGTTGACCATCAGGGTGAGCGGGGAGATGAGGCTGATGACATGGATATTGGCAAAGATGCTCGGGAAGAAGAGGTACGCTGTTACGTACGTGGAGAAGAAGATCGAGATGAACGAGAGTTCGCGAAAACTCCGGGCGATGAGCCCGATCATCAGGCCGCTTGAGAGAAAGAAGAGCATAACGGGGATGAGGGGGAGCAGGAGTGCAGGCGACCCCCTGATGAAAAGGATGATGAAAGCCGATATCACCAGCATCGCGATAC
>DUGL01000146.1:0-2486 GCA_013331415.1 Methanoregulaceae archaeon
ACCGGCCGGCCCTGCTCATCCCTGATGAGGGTGACGGAGTTCTCGACTGCTATCATCGATCCGTCACTACAGTATTCCTCGGTCTCGAACGTGACGGTGCGGCCGGGGTCGGCCGTGCCGGTCGCCTCGAGCGCCATCTCCTCCTGGAAGCGCTGCAGGACCGCTGCATACGACGCCGGGGTCATCGTGGTTTCGAGCGGCATCGCGAGCTGCTCTTCGACCGTGAACCCCTTCATTTTTTTGACAGACGGGCTGACGTACTGCAGGTTGAAGTCCATATCGAAGATCCAGATGTTATCGGCGGTATTGTCGGCTATCAGCCGGTACTGTTCCTCGCTCTTTCTGAGCGCTGCCTCTGCCTCTTTCCGCTCGGTGATGTCGGTGAGGACGAGCAGGACTGCGGGGGTGTCATGGTACCTGATCCGGACACCCTTGACGATCACCGATACCCGGTCTCCGGTCCGGGTGACCAGCTCTATCTCGTAGGGCGGGATCACGTTCCCCTGGATGCGGTCCGCGAGTGTCCGGGTTACCGTATCGCGACATTCCTCGGCGACAAACGAGAGAAGGTTTTCCCTGACCACCTCATCGATCCGGTACCCGAGTGCAGCGGCCGCAGGGGGGGTGATGTGGATGATCCTCCCGTCCATCCCGTACACGAGAACATAATCGGGGAGGTTCTCGACGAGCGTCCGGTTGAAGAGCTCGCTCTCCCGCAGGGCAGCTTCCGCATTCCTCTGTTCCGTGATGTCGCGTCCGACAATGAGGATCGCCGTGGCCTTTCCCGCAGAATCACGGAGGAACGTCATGGTGTTGTTCACCCAGATCGTTGACCCGTCCTTCCGGTACTCCTCGAAGTCAAGGGTGACGGCCTGTACAGGATTGCCGGATGCCTCCTGCTGCATGGCGGCCTCAAATGCCTGCTTCGCGATGGGGATACATTCCGGGGTCAGTACCTCCTCCAGTGACTGCCCCATCGCTTCTTCAACAGAGTAGCCACGGAGTGCCGTGATGGAGGGGCTGACGTAGGTGAACCGGAGCGAGAGGTCCATGATCGAGATCGTCTCGGTCATGTTCCCGGTGATGATCCGGTACCGCTCCTCGCTTTCCCGCAGTGCCTCTGCAGCATGTTTCCGCCCGGTGATATTTCCCACAAGGCCGGTGACTATTGCCGGGTTGCCGGCATCGTCGCGTTCCGTTACCCTGCCCGTATCACTGAACCAGCGGTACGTCCCATCGGCAGCCCGGATACGGTATTCAACCTCATACCGGGGAGCATGCCCGTCCAGGTGGTCCCGCATCGCCTGCATTGCCCGTTCGTGGTCATCGGGATGGAGGAGCATTGTAAAGTCGGTATAGTGGGAGAACTGTTCTGCCGGGTATCCGAGCATGGCAGCCTTCCGGGCACTGAAGGTGACCGCCCCGGTTGTGCAGTCCATCTCCCACCAGGCAATATCTCCCGCTTCCATCGCACCCTCCAACCGGTCATGGCCGATGCGGACCTCGTCTGAAGCACGTTTTGCCTCGGTGATGTCACGGCACCCCCCATAGATGCGGGTCCGGCCCTCCGTGTCCCTGACCGCCCTGGTCGAGACTGCGAGCCACCGGATCTCGCCATCCTTGCGGACGATCCTGAGCTGGCAGTCCGCGGTCTCGCCCGGGAGGAGCGAGAGGATGTTCGCATCGAAGGTATCGAGATCATCGGGATGGACGATGTGGCGCCAGCACCCCATCGCGATGACCTCTTCGCTGGTATACCCGGTGGTTTGCTGGACCGCACCGGTCATCCAGTCAATCCGGTATTCCCCGCCATCTTCCCGGATGCAGGAGAAGGCGATATCGGAGATGACGGTAGAGACCGATCGGTACCGCTCCTCGCTCTCCGCAAGGGCTTTCTCTGCATGCCGCTGATCGGTAACATCCCTGATACTCTCGATCGCACCCGTAGTCAGTCCGTCCGGGTCATAGAGGGGTGATGCTCTCCCCCACAGGATGCGCTCCCTGCCCTGAGGCCTGGCCAGGACCGTCTCGCCCTCCAGGGTGGCACCAATCCGCTGGACATTCGTATACCGTTCAAGCAGGACATCATCTGAATTGAGCGCGAGATCGATCAGGATCGGCCTTCTCTCACCGTAAAACGGCAGGGCATACTCGTAGGATCCCCTGCCGATCATTGCTGATGCAGGGATGCCGGTCATCTCCTCCATCGCCCGGTTCCAGGCCACGACAGTACCGGCGGTATCTATCACGAACGTGGCATCGGGCAGGAACTGTATCATCGCCGCACTCCGCTGCTCGCGTTCCCGTATCTGCTCCCTGCTCACGGCAAGGTCATGGTAGCTCGACCGGAGATCTTCTTCGATGGCAGCGAGCTGTGCATGCGATGCGAGGAGTTGGGTATGCTGGCGTTCAAGCGCGATCTCTGCCCGCCTCCTCCCGACTGCGTACGTGATCTTGTTGGCGAGCTCGGCGAACTGTGCTTTCGG
>DUGL01000146.1:2535-3828 GCA_013331415.1 Methanoregulaceae archaeon
CCGTCCATCTCCGGCATCATGTAATCCGAGACGATGGCATCGTAGCTCCCCGATGAGAGGAGCTGGATCGCCTCCGCTGCGGACGTTGCCGTTGTCACGACAAGATTTCCGGAACGCTCCAGGATCTTCCTGGTGATAGTGAGGAGCGATGGTTCATCATCGACGCAGAGGACCGAGATGACCTGCCCGTTCGTCCCGGAGGAGACCATACTGTCAGTATGACGTCTGGAGGGGCATAACAGTTATGGAGCCAGTCCCTCTCATGGCTCCCGTCCGGGGTAGAGCGCGATTGTCGGGGGTCGTACATCACCCCGGCAGGGGTGAGATTCCAGGTCACGTTCCCGGGGAGGTGTCCGGGACCGGAATGAAGTCAGGGGGCTGTACCGGTTCAATTCTGAACTTCATCATACCCTTTCCAGGGTCACGGGGGGTGCGGCGGGTATGTCCACGGAGACTCCTCCGAAGCCCCCAAACGGGCTTCCTGCCTGCGCTTTCACGTAAAATATACCTTATTTTGCGCAATCAGACCCAATTTTCTCCTCTTTTTTTGCGAATTTTGCATAAGTTTTATATATGAGATTTTTTGTAATGAGCATATAACAATCTCTGTGAATAACGTTAATCTGATCGATTAATGACCGCAGGATTGCCAACGAACTGCAGGAGAATCAGAATGGGCGTTTACGCATATGAAGTGAAGTACCTGTACGGCCTGCTCTCCCTGATGCTCGTCATCCTCTTGGCGACGGTGGGCTTTGGCATGGTTGCCTTCACCTGATCCTACACAGTCAGGGTGGCAACGGGGGAGGGCTCCTCCCCTTCAAACCAGGTACGATCCGGGTCCTGCCCATCCTGCCGGGGACCGGCCCCCGTGGACCGGGTTGATCCGGGTTGGGAGTCGTTGATACCAGGATATTTATAGGAAAAAAATCGGCAATAGTTTATAGTGTTATTTTTATTTTGCGTATTTTTCTCCAACCATCCATCACTGATCTAATAACTGTTCAATATTCAAAAAAATTTTATAGAGAATATACAGTAGTTTTATATAGCTTGTGAGATACAGACTCTCCTGTTCGTCACGCGGGGGAGCAGGGATCCCGGAAACGACGCTGTCCCCGGTGATGACGAGCGGTGTGCAGGGAGAGGCTGGTGATCCCGGGGGGATCGCAGGGGAAGAACACGAATTCCCCTGCCGGGTAAGAGTATGGTCACGCTCCTGATCCCCCTCTTCCCGGGATTACCGGACAAGGATGATCGAAACCCGGCACACCGCAACCGGACCGGAAGATG
>DUGL01000146.1:3845-5761 GCA_013331415.1 Methanoregulaceae archaeon
CCCCTGATGGACAAAGCGGCCATCCGGGTGAATTAAACGCCACAGACTGATACAAAGAGGAGGAAGAGACAATGTATGCCTGCGAGTATGGGAAACAGCGCCTGCATGGATTGATCATCTGGCTGTTCATGATGGTGATGCTCGTCATCATTTCCTGGTACGGCATGCAGCTGTTCATGTAGGGTGTCCTGGCTGACCTGCCGGGAACGGGAGCCCGCAGGTTCGAACGGCATCCTGCAATCGTCACCGCATGGTGCCGGAACCGCTGTCCCGGGAGGAGCTCCCCTGAACGATTCACGGGGAGGGGGCAGCACCCCGGGTTGCCCGGGAGTTCCCGGCAATGTTCTCTTTTGGGAAGGTTTTCGCAAACCGCCACGGGACGCTCTGTGCGGCGGTTACCTGGTCATCGCACCGTTTGCGCGAGACAGGGGTGATGCCACGAAAAGAGGTTCATGCAGGAGTTCAAGCAGCGAATACACGGGCATGAATACTCTTCTCCCGGGTATGCCCGGAAATGGACACCGCGTGCTGCTGACAGCAGGAGAAAAACCTAATCGCGGGGAACGACCCGGGGGGAAGTGAGAACCGGGATAAAACGCACAGGTGACCACGAGATCCACATCCCCCCGGAAAAACCGCGGATACGGTATGCATGCCAACCGCGTATGAACTCCGTTTCCGGCGTGTGGATAGTACGAGAGGAGAGTCGTGCAACGATTTTTTTTTAAAAAAAAACGGCGGATCCTGGAGGGATACCGGGGAAAAGGACCAATTACAGGTAGCCGTTTCGCCGCAGCCACTCGACCTGGGGTCCCGTGTACCGGTACACGATATCGCACTTGCTGTCCTGGAAGGACCAGGGCACCACGAGCAGGATGTCCCCCTCGCGAATCCAGACCCTTTTCTTGATCTTCCCCTTGATCCTGCCCATCCGGGTGATCCCGTCAAAACACCGCACCCGGATATGGTTGGCCCCCATCATCAGTTCGGCGCAGGCGAAGATCTCGCGGTTCCTCTTGTTCGGAAGGCGTACCCTGACGATCTCCTCAGGCGCTTCCCCCTGACCCGGTCTCTTGTCAGTCAGTACATCAACTCCATTCGCCCACGGCCCGGGACGTCCGGCTCCCCGTAAAAAAGACGTTTGACCTGATAGGTTATAGAAGTATCCTGCTCCTGCGATACTGCCCCACAACCCCAGGCACCCGCTGGTCACCGGGCCGGGATCTCCGCAGCCCCCGTGCCTGAAGGAGAAAGAAAATTCCATCCAATATAATAAATAGTTATCGTGATAACCATTCCACCACAGCAGGGAGGTTTCATGAAGAAGAAGCGATCGGAGATGGATGAGGTGACCCTCATTCTCTGGGATCTGAAGTGCGATGACTGGACCGTCCGTCAGAATGCCGTGAGCAGGATCGGCCGCATCACCGATTCTGCCGTCCTCGCCGACCTCATCTCGCGGATTCATTCCGAGAAATGGTACGTCCGGGAGATGGTTGCAGCCGGTATCCGGTCCATCACGGATTCCGGCCTCTCGGAGCCGCTCAAGGCCGGGCTCACTGCCACGGACGCCTGCATCAGGAATGCCTGTGCCCGGGCACTCGGGATCATGCGGTGCAGAACGGCCGAAGATCTCCTGAAACGGGCAGCAGAGGATCCGGATTCCCGTGTCAGCAGGACCGCACGGACGTCGCTTGAACTGATTCACAACGGCGGCCCCCGGTGACCGGGTTCTCAGCCTTCCAAAAAACCCCCTGAAAAACCGTCAGTATCCATGGTACCGGACCGGCATGCACGTCTCCATCGGGACATGCAGAGCGGCGAATCCCTTTCCCCGGTCCCGCGGGCAGCGGGTATCCCCTGACCGAAAACGATAGGGCAACGAGGGCCTGGTTCTCATCCCTGCACTCAACGTA
>DUGL01000146.1:5800-6017 GCA_013331415.1 Methanoregulaceae archaeon
TCGTGCTCCTGCTCGGGCTCTGCATCATCCTGCTCCTCTTCTTCCGGCAGACCCGGCAGATCGAGTCCCGTGCCCGGGAGATCTTCGAGGGGTGGCGGACGCAGGAGCGCGACGACCTCGCCCGCTGGCGGGAGACCGAACTGGGAACGCTCGCAGAGGAGCGGGCAGGTCTCCTCTTTGCGGGGTGGAAGGCAGCCGAGGAGACGATCATCCGGGA
>DUGL01000118.1:0-205 GCA_013331415.1 Methanoregulaceae archaeon
CTGGGAGCGGGAGGAGATAAGGGATCCGAACCGCAGGGGGATATCCTGATAAAAGACGCACAGGGTCCGGTGAGTATACGGGTATACCAGGAAGAGCGTTATGGTTCCCATGGTGAGCAGATCCAGGATCTCCCTGGATTCGGAGAGCATGCCGGGTCGGGGAACGGCCGCTCTCTCATGGATCAGGCATTCACAGAAATTACTG
>DUGL01000118.1:253-6086 GCA_013331415.1 Methanoregulaceae archaeon
GGATTCCGGCGATATCCCGTATCGCCTCGAGCACATGCACGGACTCTTCGAGGAAACTCAGCACGTCCGCAGGGTAGAGGTCGATACCGTACTCATCCTGGAGGAACCCAGCTATCTGCCGGTGGTCGAGCCCGTTCTCGCGGAGCTCGATGATCTCGCGGGCAAACTTTTTTTCCGGGCAGCCGCACTGGGGCGAGTCACGGCAGCCGCACCGGAGAAATGCGTTGAAGAATGCGAGGACCTGGTCTCGCAGGACATGGTCGAGACGGTCCGGGTTGAGGCGGGAGGAGAGAGCATCGAGGGTGGCCCCGTGAAACGCGAGGTCGGGGATCCGGTACCCCACCGCACGCTCGATCTTCCGGGCATGCCGGAACCGGGCCCGCTGGGCAATCACGAGCCCTCTCCTGCCTCCTCGTCAAAGTTCTTGAGCGATGCGATCGCCTCGCCCATGCTCTCGATCTCGATCAGCCACTCATCGAAGAGTCCCGGCTGCTCGATATTCTCCTTCAGGTATTTTGAACAGCAGGAGCTTCCATTGATGACATTCGCCCCGATATCAGCAGCGATCTCGAGCGCCTTCTCAAGGTCTTCTTCTCCGGCCTTCTTGCCGTCTTTCACGAGGGTCTTGAGATCGGTTGCATAGCTGCCGTCAAGGAATTTCTTTGCACCGGCAAAGAGGACCAGCAGCGAGAGCTGGAGCGACTCGATGTATTCTTCGAGGTGATCCTGGGGGGCCTCCCCCATGACGATGGACTCCACCTGCTGGATCTTCTCGAGAGCGTCGTCACTGGTGTACCGCCCGTTCTGGAAGAGCCTGATGATCTTCAGGACGGCAAGCGTGATATCCATGCTGAAGTTGTAGAGCGTGGTGTACCCTTCCGGCATCTCCTCAGGATCGTCGCAGGGCTCGAAACTGGACTCGCGAAGGGTTCCGATCCAGTTGTCCCAGCGTTCCTGGTTGTAAAAAATATAGAATAATTTGAGCGGTTCCTCCGGTTTTCCCGCTTTTTCTTTCTTCTTTGCCATCAGTACCTGATGGATTCGCTATCTTAAAGATTTTTGGATATCACATGGAAAGAAGCCCGCATATTCGTTAATTTTATATACTGTGATTACTGCTTCCATAAAAAACGAAGGGTTACGCATTCCCTGCAGGATTCCTGATGAGTATGTCTGTCCTCCACATCACGCGAAGAGAGCAGCTGGACGTCGGGGACGAAATCTTCATCGCTGCTCTATCGGTTCTTTCGATCATCATGGGCATCTCCATGAAGCCGGGAGTGTACCAGGATGCAGTCGATGTTCTCTTCAACATCAATGCAGTACTCACGTTGCTCTTTATGTACGACTCTGGTATCAGGGTGGCTGCAGCGCAATCGCGGCCATTTTATATCTCCGTGAATCTTTATGCCAGAGATCTGAATTGACCGCTCCGTACCGCACGAAAAAAACGGTGGGAATTAATAGTCCCGGGTTTTTCACTCTGTAAAGGAGATCGCGATGCCCCCGGATGTGAGCAGTTCAGGGATCGATGAGGCCACCGATTCGTTGAACACGAAGCAGTTCTACCTCCTGCTCCTCTTTGTCTCCGTTATCGGGGCCATCGGTGCCCTGATGATGATCGCCTTCCTTTTCCTGCAGGACTCACTTTCGGCGATCGTATGGAACGATATTCCCCTCGATTCCCTCTCTCCGGTCTTCAACCCGCTGATCCTGGTGATTTGCGGTATCGGTGGGCTTGGAGCCGGTCTGATACGCCGTCATTTCAAAGGCGAGATAGCAATCATGGCAGAGGACCTCATCGGGTTCAACAGGGAAGGGAGGTTTCCCCTGAAACGAGGGATCGAGCTCTTCCTCCGGGGCCTGGTATCCCTCGTCTGCGGAGCCCCTCTCGGTCCCGAGGCTCCCCTGACGGTTTCAGCCGGTGCAGCAGGTACCGCCATTGCTGAGAAAGCCCGTTTGCCGCCGCCGGTGGCAACACTCTCCTCACTCTCTGCCATCAGCGGTTTCTTTGGGGCATTCCTGTCGTCACCATTTGCCGGGGCCCTCATCTTCATTGAAACCACCCTGGAGAAGGGTATCATGACCTGGAAGGCAGTACTTCCATCAATTGTCGCAGCAACGACAGGATTTGCAGTCTACTTCATGCTTTCAGGCTCTTTCATCGGCAGTATCTTCATCCTGCCGGTGTACGAGGGGTTCCGTGATATCGATCTCCTCTATGCAATCTTCCTTGGTCTTCTCGGCGGAGTATGTGGTATTCTTTTTATCGTTGTGTATAAGAAAATGCGTGAAATTTTCGAGCCGTTCGAGCACCGCCCGGTGTTCCTCGGCCTGCTGGGAGGTCTTGGGTTAGGGATAGCCGGGATATTCCTTCCCCTCACCCTGTTCATGGGCGGTGAGCAGCTCCAGTTCCTCATCACCAACTATCTCGAGGTGAGCCTCGTCCTGTTGTTCGTCCTTGTTGCCGCAAAGATATTCCTCATAACATTCTCCTTCTCGACAGGGTTTGCCGGTGGTTACATCTTCCCTTCGTTCTTTATCGGGGGGACCCTGGGACTCCTCGTGTTCCGGCTCTTCCCTTTCATACCGGTCGCAGTCTGCATTGTCTGTGTGATCGCCGGCGTCAGTGTTGCGCTACTCAGGAGCCCTATCGCGATCGCCCTTATTATTGCAATTCTCTTCCAGAAAGAGCTCATCCCGGCAGTGGCAATCTCACTGGTCATGGGGTTTATCGTAAGCCACCAGTACGCACTCCCGTACACCCGGAAGAACTCCGGGAAACCTGACGGCAGCTGACCGGGATGCCGGATCCTGCTGCGCAGTCCAACGGTTATTAGATGCATGCCGCACCATGCTGTATACCGAGGGGTGAAGGCATGGAGGTGGTCATGGTCCGGTATGGAGAGCTCTTCCTCAAGAGCGAACCTGTAAAACGGCAGTTCATCCAGAACCTTGTCAAAAACATCGGGAAGGCACTGGATGCTGCCGGCCTCCCCCACCGTTTCGAGCTCCACCGGGGACGGATCCTTATCCATGGTGATGCCCCGGACCAGATCGCACAGGTAGCGAGCCGTATCTTCGGCATCGTTGAGGTGGCGGTCTGCCACGTTACCGGGAGCACCATTGGCGCAGTATCCAGGGTTGCCGTGGAGATGGCGTCGGCCCGGCTCAGCGGGGGAGTGAGTTTCGCGGTCAGGGCACGGAGGCAGGGGGTAGAAGGGATCACGAGCCAGGAGATTGGGGCACAGGTCGGTTCAGCCATCCATGACACCTGCCCGGGCTCGCGGGTCGACCTCTCATCTCCTGACTACGAGCTGTTCGTGGAGATGCGTGAGTTCGGGACCCTCCTCTATGACACCCCAATCCCTGCGCCCGGGGGGCTCCCGTGGGGGACCCAGGGTAAAGCGCTCGCCCTCCTCTCGGCAGGGATCGATTCCCCGGTTGCAATCTGGCTTATGATGAAGCGGGGGTGTGCGATGACCTCGTTGCATATCGATGGGGGGCCATACGCGGGGAGCGATGTGCGGGAGACGGCAGAACGCCACCATGCTGTCCTCTCGACCTGGTGCGCCGGCTTTCCCATGGATTTGCTGGTGGTGGATGCCACGGAATTCTATGATGCTATCATGGCCGGGGCACCGCCACGCTACCGCTGCGTCCTCTGCAAGCGGTTCATGCTGGGCCTCGGGAGCGCTGTTTCGCGGGCGCGTCACTTCGAGGCGCTCGTGACCGGTGACAACATCGGGCAGGTCGCTTCGCAGACCCTGGCCAATATGGCAACTATCTCTGAGGCTGCGACGATCCCTGTCCTCCGGCCCCTTATCGGGTTTGACAAGGACGAAGTGGTCCGGATTGCCCGGAGGATAGGGACCTTTGATACAGGACAGGGGGACCTCGGCTGTCGTGCGGTGCCGAGAACCCCGGCAACCGGGGCTTCGCGGGACGATATCCGGGAGGCTGAAGCTGCGATCGGGATGGAGCAGCTCATCGCCGATGCCCTGGAACGGGTCACCTGCATCCAGGCCCTGAACGGGATTCTCCTCCCCCGCTGACCCCACTGAGCGGTCCCATTCGTGCACCTGAAAGCCCTGTGCTCTCCTCGCGCCGGGATCTTTCAGGTCGACAGATTCTACCCGTCCTCTGACAGGAATCGGTGGTTATCTGGTTTTGTGAACCGTTCAGCCGGGGCCATCCTGCAGGTCATCACCGGGTACGGCAGCAACCGAGGGCGTTCCCTGTCCGGGAGCGACATACCCCGGGGTTGGAAAGGATCGGTGCCGCATCGGAAATACCCTGATTCAAGCCGGGGGTATCGCCAGATCCCTGGATCACCCTGGGAGTCCAGGGAGGCTTAGGGCAGAAGTTGTACCAGCAATACGCTCTGTTCAGGAATACCAGGATGCAAGGTGTCCCCCGTTCCCGGCATCGGAGGGATGTCGTTTTGGAGGAATACCCCGTACACCCCCTCCTCCTCGTGAGTTACCGGGGTGCTGCAGAATCGTCCTCTTCCACGAGGATCGGTTCGGCAGGCCCCGGTGCTTCTGCGGGTGCGACGCCGATAAAGGAGCAGTACCCGTGGGTGCAGGCAATCGCCCCCCCGCTCACGTTGGAGAGGAGCAGGGCCCGATTCCCGTGGTCCGAGACCCATGCATCGATTGCCTGGTGCTCGATGCCGAGGCGGTACCCGCTCCACTGGCCGTACGCAGCCTCGATCAGGTTCTCCTCCGGCAAAAATCCGTATGCGGACTTTACCAGGTGTGCAGAACTCCCGGTTACGGGATTGATGTAGTCGAGGTACCGGAATTCCGCCATGTCCCCGGCACGCCAGAGAGCGACCTGGTATGCACGTTCGTCAAAGGAGACCGGTGCGACCCCTGCCGCGATCCTGATGCGGTTCAGGTACATCACCCCGTCACGGGAGTCGTCAGGCGTACTCCCGGACTTGATCAGGTCGCGGGATCCCTCGGAGAGGAGGCCGCCAAGGAGGAGGACAATGTTATTCGTGCCCGAGACGATCGCCTCGCGTACATCGGGCACGAGCAGGAGGATCGCCATCACGCAGAGGATGACGGCAATGAGGCTGATGGCAACAACCCCCCGTCGGCTCACCCGGAACCGGGGTTCTCGGTCAAGGGGTGCCGGGCTTACCGGCTGGTCGGTCCCGAACGCATACTCCTGGAGGTGCAGCCCGGCGACAATGGCATCCATGTCCTGGATCCGAAGCGAGTACCCGGATTCAGGGAACCGCATCGCATCAAGGAGGGTATCCGCAGTAACAACGCGGAACCACTTGACCCGCCGGAGATCGATCTGGCCGTCAGGGTACGTGCTTCCCTGTGAGAAATAGACCCATGCACCGATCTTTCGCAGGCTGTTCTGGCTGATGTGCGGGAGGTGCTCCCGGTAGATCGGGATGAGACGGTCGATGAAGTCCTGCCGCTGGGTCTTTGCCTGGGTGAAGAGGTTGGGGATCGGAATAGGGCCGTCCCTGGTGACTACTTCCCAGCCACCGTTCTCATGCCCATGGACTTCGCCGGAGAATGCTTTCAGCTCGAGAATCAGGGGTCCTGAACGGGTGAGGAGGACACAATCGATCTGCTTGTTGGCGACAAGGATATTGGTCAGGACATAGACCGGTTCTTTCTCGAATTCGGGCCTGAGCAGCTCCACAATCTCCCTGATCTGCTGGTACTCGTGCTCATACCGGATCTTCTCCCCCTGAAAGTACCTGATGCCCATCCCTGGTTTTCCTCGTGCCGCAGTCTTATTGGTATATGGCGTCTCCATTTTGATTAAGCTAACCGGTCGGTTCGGTGGCTCCCGCATGAAG
>DUGL01000118.1:6155-7605 GCA_013331415.1 Methanoregulaceae archaeon
TGGAAAGGCTGGGACCACGTGTCCATTGACCCCGCGACCGGGCAGGTCATCATACCAGATGGTGATCCCAGCATCCAGCCTGTCGATGCGATAGCCCCGGCCATCATCTCGGCGAGCCGGTCGACCGATATCCCGGCACTGTACGGGGACTGGTTCATGGAGCGCATGAAAACGGGGTATGCAACCTGGACCAGCCCGTGGAACGGCCGGATCCAGGCCGTCTCCTTTGCAAACGCCCGGCTCTTTGTCTTCTGGTCAAAGAACCCGCTCCCGTTCCTCCCTGCGCTCTCGCACCTCAGGGATCAGGATGTGCCGTTCCTGCTCCTGTATACGCTCAACGATTACCGGGAGGAGGACCTCGAGCCGGGAATTCCTCCCCTCGATGAACGGATCCGGACCTTCCGGGAGATCTCGTCCCTTGCGGGCAGGGGAAGGGTGACCTGGCGTTTCGACCCGGTCCTCCTCTCCGGAACCCTCACGGTCGAACGACTGCTCGACCGGATCCGCTCCATAGGGGACCAGGTTGCGGGGTTCACGGACCGGCTGGTGATCAGCTTCATCGATATCGAACGGTACCCGCGGGTGAAGAAGAACCTTGGGGAATCCGGCGTCCGGGAGTGTTCCCCGGCAGAGATCCGGTCTCTTGCCCGCGGGATAGCTGCCGCAAATGAGGACTGGGGCCTTGAGATCCTGGCGTGCGGAGAGGAGACAGACCTCTCATCGTACGGCATCGGGCGCGGTGCGTGCATCTCGTATGATCACATAGCCCGGGAGTTTGCCTCAGACCGTCAGCTGGGAAACTTCCTTGTACCCCCAGCTGACCCGGTTCTCCTCCGGAAGCGGTCGCGGGAGCTGAAGGATCCCGGGCAGCGGTCCCGCTGCGGGTGCGTGGTGAGCAAGGATATCGGGCGGTACACCACCTGCATCCACGGTTGCCGGTACTGCTATGCCACGTCATCTGCCGCCCTGGCAAAGAAAAATTACCAGCGCTACTGTGCAGATCGGGATGCCGGGATCTTCCACCCCGGTATCATAAAATGAGCGGGCATCCCTCCCCGGACCTGCCCTGCAGGCGGGATTCCGACAGGTCTCCCCGAAATTATTGAACAGGAAAGCATCCGCAGGAGAGACCTCCTGCCATTACCGGCAACAATTTCTCTTCCCGGTACCAGGGAAACAGGGTCTGTCCGGACTGGGGCGGTCCTGCACCAGCTGTTGTCTCTCGTTACGCGGGACGAGTGAGCCCGGCTCATTCCCCGAGTTCATCCCAGAAAGCGCAGAGTACCTGCCAGATGCGCTTCCCGGTGCGGACGACCCCGTCCTGCTCAACTGAAGCGGTGCCGGGCGATCCGGACCCGTCTTCGTACAGGCTCCGGTTCACCTCGACCTGTATCCACGGGATACCCTTGTGCCAGTAGTGAGCGTTCGTGATGAAGCCCCCGGAGAACGG
>DUGL01000154.1:0-677 GCA_013331415.1 Methanoregulaceae archaeon
GATTCCTATCCGTTCGACGCCATACTTTACCTTTATTGCAGGCAGACATTTTTCAAGTTTGGTAAAGACCGGGCTTTTCCTGTGCCGCGGGCTACGTGCAGGAAGCTGCGATGGCATTGCTGTCTGCTCCTGATCAATCATAGGGAGAATGGCATATAAAAAAGGCCCGTTCTCTGGCTTTCTGTTCGGGAGGAATGACAGAGGCACAGGAGGTGGGTTCCAAACCCCTCCTCCCTTTCATCCAACCG
Organism: Methanoregulaceae archaeon; assembly: GCA_013331415.1. Lineage (GTDB taxonomy): Archaea > Halobacteriota > Methanomicrobia > Methanomicrobiales > Methanospirillaceae > UBA9949 > UBA9949 sp10516u. The sequence goes on from DUGL01000154.1 coordinate 249, forward strand.
GAAGCGTCTGCTGTCCCGGATGCCGGGCTACTGACATTCCTAGAGAACCAGTGCAGGACGAAGTTTTATCGCAGAAAAATCCGTGCAGGGGAATGGAATCAGTAACAAAAAATCCCGTATGGCATTTGATCCGGTCAGTTGAAGTATTCCTCTGCTCCCCGGCGAGGGGACCAACCCGTCAGAATATCTCGTTACCGCTGCCATCCTGCTGGTGCGAATTACCATCTCCCGGTTCCGTGGATCAGGGGTAACTCAAAGGAATACCCGGTTTTTTTAAAGCGATTTCATGAATCCTGATCGCCATTACCGGAATATGCGGGATTGTCATTTTTTACTGCGGCATCACCGGCAATTATTGCATCCTTACCGGCCAGGGGACCATCCCCTTGACAATGCTTCTCGCCGGCCTGCTGCTGATCGCAGGGGGAC
>DUGL01000154.1:748-5028 GCA_013331415.1 Methanoregulaceae archaeon
CATGGCAAAGACGACTGTCCAGCTCCGGCCGGAGACGAAAGATAAACTGGATGACCTTAAACTTCATCCGCGGGAGACCTATGATGATCTTATCAACCGGCTGGCTGATGCAGCCTACGACGATGAGTCGCTCTCTGATGAGGAGATTGAAGATATCAGGGCGAGCGAGAAAGATATTGTGGCAGGACGTATCCGAAGCCTGCGGGATATTATGAAGGATCTCGGAGATGATCAGGTGATCCGTTCCCTGGTGGAATAATGATCTACCAGGTAAAATTCACCTATAGAGCTGAGAAAACTTTTACAGCGCTGCCCCGGATGGCACGCATCAGAATTGCGATTGCACTTGAGAAATATGCAGCTGATCCATTTCATCGTCACGATGTAAAAAAAGTTAAGGGATGTCCGCCCGATAAGCCACGTTACCGGATCAGGATTGGTGAGTACCGGGCGACGTTCCGTATAATCCAGGACCAACTGGTCATTTGTGTCGTTGCAGTCGGAAATAAGAAGAATTTTGAATACTGACGCCCGGCACATGTCCAATAATCTTTTCCCGGACAGGAATTAAAATTTTAGTAAACTTTATGGATCGTGGTCTGTGTTGCCGTACTGTGTGAGATCTTTATCATCAGCTGCGGCGCCACCGGCGTGTTTTGCATCCTTACCGGCCAGGGGACCATCCCCTTGACAATGCTTCTCTCCGGCCTGTTGCTATCCTGTCCGGGAACAGTGGCATACCGGTGCCCGTTGCCGGTCAGGGTCAGAGAGCTTTTCGAACGGGATCAGAGAGAGATGGGGATGCCCCTGATCCAGTACGTGCGATTGCAGGGGGGGAAGTGTTACTAACGTCCACGACAACCATGAACATACCAGACTGATTCCATGAAGATTGTCTCAATTGTAGGCGCCCGCCCCCAGTTCGTCAAGTGTGCCCCGCTCTCCCGCGAGCTCCGGAAAGAACACACCGAGGTCCTAATCCACACCGGCCAGCACTACGACCCTGATATGTCGGACGTGTTCTTTTCGGAGCTTGGTATCCCGGAACCGGACTACCACCTCGGGGTGGGTTCCGGTCCGCACGGGAAACAGACCGGCGAGATCCTTTTCCGCGTCGAGGAGGTGCTGCTTGGCGAGGAGCCGGACCTCGTGGTGGTGTACGGCGACACCAACTCGACGCTGGGAGGGGCTCTTGCTGCAGCCAAGCTCCACATCCCGGTAGCGCATGTCGAAGCAGGGCTCCGCTCGTTTGACCGGACCATGCCTGAGGAGATCAACCGGGTGGTGACGGATCATCTCTCGGACCTGCTCTTCTGTCCGACGATGACAGCGGTGGAGAACCTGGAGCGCGAGGGGATCACGCGGGGGGTCCACCTGGCGGGGGATGTCATGGTGGATGCGCTCGTGTACAATCGCCAGCTCGCAATGGAGCAGTCGACCATACTCGACCGCCTTGAGCTGACACCGGGCTCGTACCTGGTGATGACGGTCCACCGGCCATCGAACACCGACCAGAAAGAGCACCTGCAGGCGATCCTCCGGGCTATTGACCGATCAGGGAAGACCGTGGTCTTTCCGGTCCACCCGCGGACCCGGAACGCCCTCTCGGGGTTCGATCTTCTGGAGATGATGCCTGGGCAGGTTATCTGCACCGGGCCGCTCGGGTACCTCGATATGCTCCGGCTGATGGCTGACGCCGAAAAAGTCCTGACCGATTCGGGCGGTGTCCAGAAGGAGTCGTACATCCTCGGCGTCCCCTGCATCACGCTCCGGGAGAACACCGAGTGGGTGGAGACGGTTGAGGACGGCTGGAACGTGCTCACCGGTGCCGACGAGGAGAAGATCCTCGCCGCTATCCGGAATTTCTCCCCGTCGGGACCGCAGCGGGAAGCATTCGGTCCGCCCGGGGCGAGTGAACGCATTGCTACGGTGATCGCAGGTTTTGGGGTGGGGGAGTATCCGGTTCCCCGCCAGTCCTGACCTTGACATCAGCCGTGAGACAATAAGGCCGGCCAGGGGGGAAAGGAGGTGCCGTGTGCAGTGCAAGCGGGAAACCCCGAATCTTCCTGGCAGGGGTGTCAGGAATGGGATTGTCACATCATGAAGGAGTGGTGGAGGCTGTTTCCCTGACGCTCTCCGGGCAGAATACAGGGGTGGGACAACCCCCAGCTCCCCCCATCCTCTCCCCGGAAAGACCCTGCACTGCTGAAGGGATCCCCCCGGCAATCCGCATGAGCGGTTGACCCCGCTCATAGGCTGTGAGCAAACGAAAAGAGCTGGCGAATCACATCATTTTTCAGCCGGGCGTTCGGCCTGCTACGGGGCGAGGGGGTGGTTGTTCCGGTCTCCTCTCCCGATCCCCTGGTAGACCCAGCCGGCCCGGATGAACCGGTCCGGGTCGACGATGTTCCTGCCATCCACGATGACCGGCAGGGGCCGTGCGACCCCCAGGGACGCCGGGTCCAGGTCGCGATAGGCAGCGTGTGCGGTGAAGATGGCGACGGCGTCGGCCCCGCTGAGGACTGCATCCAGATCTTTTGTGATCCCCTCCACGTACGGGTCGTGGACCGTCACGATCGCCCCCTGCCCCTGCAGGAGATCGCGGTATACCGCCGAGGGGGTGTTCCGGGCGTCGTCCGAGTTCGCGATGAATGCCCAGCCGAGGATGGCCACCCGGGACCCTGGCACGGGTTTTCCGGCACGGGCGAGCCCGGCACTGGTGAGGTGTGCCATGTGCACGGGCATGAAGTCGTTGACTGCCCGGGCGAGGGTGAAGAGCGACTCCTTCCCTGCCGGGTAATCGAGCGGGGTGGTGGCAAGGGTCGCAACCCCCCGCTCCAGGTGGTAGGTGTCCTTCGTGAGGCAGTGGCCCCCGACCCCGGCACCCGGCCAGAGGATGGCCCGGGTGACGCCTTCCTCTCTGAGGCTCGCGATCCCGTCCCGGACATCGTACACGTTGACGCCCATCGCTTCGCAGTACAGGGCAAGCTGGTTTGCGGCCGCTATCTGGAGGTCGCGGAAGGTGTTCTCGGCGGTCTTGGTCACCTCGGCTGCGGTCGCGGTCATGGGGATGATCCGTCCGGTCGTGAGCACCGGGGTGTAGAGTTCTGCAGCCCGGGCGGTGCTCGCCGGGTCGATGCCGCCCACGACCCGGTCGTGCTCCCGGATGTTTCTGATGAGGCGGCCTACCGTGACCCTCTCGGGTGCATGGGCGAGGCCGAAGTCAACGCCTGCCGTCATCCCCGACTCTTCCTCGAGGATCTCCCGTGCCATGCCCACGGTCGTCCCGGGGGTGACAGTCGACTCCAGCACCACGAGGGCGCCCGGCCCGATGTACTTCCCTGCCATCCGGATGCCTTCGATCAGGGCCGAGAAGTCGGGGACCAGGTCCTTTGGGTCACGAAACGGTGTCTGGATGGCGATGGTGACGCAATCGAGCTCTGAGATCAGGGAGAAGTCGGTCGTGCAGGAGAACGAGCCGCTCGCGACCACCTCCTGCAACAGCTCGTCAAGACCGGGCTCCTCCCCCTTCAGCGGGCTCTCCCCCCGGTTCAGCATTGCCACCTTGTAGCCTGAGCTTGCAGAATCGCGCTGGAAGCCGACAACCTTCGGGTACTTCCCGGCGAAGAGGGCTGCTGCGGGGATCCCCACGTACCCCATCCCGACGACGCCGACCGCCCGGATCGGTCCGCGGCGGGCAAAGGCGTCTTCGAGCGGGGTGGTCAATGTCATCACCGCAGGACCGCTTCGCGGATCCGCTCGCAGAGCGCGAGGTTTTCAACTGCCTGTTCAGGGGTCACGGGGAATGGTTTTTTCTGCGAGACGCATTCGAGGAAGGTCTGGAGCTCCACCTTGAGGGGCTCGACCTTGTTCACCATCACTTTCTCGATGATGTTCTCCTGCACGTACCGTTCGTTCTCCACCCCGTACTTCCCGGGCTTGTAGTAGGTGAAGACTTCCTGGTTCATGAAGTCGCCCTCCACGGTCAGGTCCTCCTCCTCGATGTAGATGCGCCGGATCTTCTTCGAGGACTTGCGGCTCGCCGAGATGAAGGCTGCGGTGCTGTTGAACCGGAAGAGGGCGCTCGCGGCATCCAGGCTCCCCGCGGCAGAGAGCTCGCCCGGGTGACCGAAGAGGACGTGCTGGAGGATGTCGAGGTCATGGATCATCAAATCCTCGATGACCGATGCCTCGACCGCCCGTGCGGATGCCGGGTTGTGCCGGTTCATCTCCACGAAGAGGGGCTTGCGTATGATCCGGCGTATCTCGGGGACGATGGG
>DUGL01000177.1:0-1887 GCA_013331415.1 Methanoregulaceae archaeon
AACTCGGCAAGCCGGAGATCTCCGGTGAGCGTGCGGGCATGGGTCGGGGAGCACTGGTACTGGACGAGGAAACGGGCCCGGCGGGCATCAGGGAGCTCGGGAAGAACAATCCCTCCCGTCCAGTCACAGACCCGGAGCGGGCGAAGATCCGGCTCCGGGAAGTACCGGTAGTCCTGCTCCATCTCCTTGCTCCGGGACGCAGTCGTGATTCCCCTGCCTTCCACAAAGTGGCGGGTGGCCGACTCCAGTTTCTGGCCGCGGCGCAGCGCATTCTTCTGGCGGGTGATCTCGAACGTGAGCGCTTTTTCCACCCCCTTGTACGAGGAGATATTCTTGACCTCGGCCCGTCCCCGGTCTTCCTTCCCCTTTCCGGTTTTTGCAAACCAGCCCTTTGGCTGGATGGAGATGTTGGCATCCACCCGGATCGATCCCTCCCGTTCACTGTCGAAGACGCCCAGGTACTCGAGGGTGGCCCGCAGTTTGTTCAGGAACCGGCGTGCTTCCTTCGGCGACCGCAGGTCGGGTTCGGTCACGATCTCGATCAGGGGGATCCCGGCCCGGTTGTAGTCAACGAGCGTGTACCGGGCCCGGTCGCTCCCCCCCTTGTGGACGAGCCGTCCCGGATCCTCTTCCATGTGCACCCGGGTGATCCGGACCCGTTTCTCCCCGTCATCTCCTTCAATGTCCAGGTAGCCTTTCACGGCAAGCGGCTTGTCGTACTGGGTGATCTGGAACCCCTTGTTCAGGTCGGGATAGAAGTAGTTCTTGCGGGCAAACACCGATTCTTCGAGGATCTCGCAGTTGAGCGCGAGTCCCACCCGGAGCGCAAATTCCACGGCTTTCCGGTTCACCCGGGGGAGCGATCCCGGGAGACCAAGGCAGACCGGGCAGACATGGGTATTGGGGCCATCGTCCCGGTAGTCGGTGGAGCAACCGCAGAAGAGCTTTGTCGCGGTATTCAGCTGGCAGTGGATCTCAAGGCCGATGATCACTTCATCATCGGAGAAGTCGGTGACGGGGGTGCCACCGGCCGGGCGTCCGGCCGTTTCGCTCATGGAGCCGCCCCCTGTTCGTACGCAGCGGCCACATCGATCACCTGGTCGTCGCGAAAGTGCGGGCCCATGATCTGGAGCCCGACAGGGAGGCCTTCAGACCTTCCGCAGGGGACCGAGATTGCCGGCACCCCGGCCAGGTTTGCCGGGACCGTCAGGATATCGGAGAGATACATCGAGAGCGGATCCGTCTTTTCCCCGATACGGAATGCGACGGTCGGCATGGTCGGGCCGCAGATGACGTCCACGCCCCGGAAGATCCGGAGAAAGTCGTCCCGCACCTGTTTTCGTGCAGCCTGTGCCTTGGCATAGTACTTGCCATAGTAGCCGGAAGAGAGGGCAAAGGTCCCGAGCATGATCCTGCGCCGCACCTCGGGTCCGAACCCGGCCCGCCGCTGTTCCTGGAACGCCTGGTGCCAGGAGAGTTTCGTATCAGCGGCCGGGCCATACCTGACCCCGTCAAAGCGTGCAAGGTTTGAGCTCGCCTCGCTCGTGCAGGTGACGTAGTAGGCCGCAAGCGCATAGGCCATGCTCGGCATGCGGCAGGTGATCACCTCGGCGCCTTTGCGTTCAAGGAGCGCAATGGCATCCCAGACGACCGATGCGACCCGTGGCGCGACCCCCTCCCCAAAGTATTCTTCCGGGACACCGATCTTCAGGCCCCGGATATCAGGATCCGGGGTGTGCGTGTAGGGGCAGGAGACACTCGTGGAGTCGCGGGGGTCATGCGTGGTGAGCACTTCGAGGAGGAGCGAGACATCGGCAACAGATCGTGCCATGGGCCCGATCTGTTCGAGGGAATTGGCATACGCGATGAGCCCGTACCGGGAGACCC
>DUGL01000177.1:2017-5884 GCA_013331415.1 Methanoregulaceae archaeon
CTGCTCTCGGTGGTGGTGCCCATCCCGAACTCGTCCATGTTGGTCTTGCCCACCATGGCGGCCCCCTCGTTTTTGAGGAGGGTGACGACATGGGCGTCAAAGGGGGGCACGTATCCCTGGAGGATCCGGGACGCGCAGGTGGTGGGGATACCGCGGGTTGAGATATTATCCTTTACCGCTATCGGGATGCCGGAGAGTTTTCCCGGGCCGTATCGGGCCTCTTTGAGTCTCGTGATGAAGGCGTTATACCGGTCATCGGGGGAGAAGGTCACCGTTGCCATTCACATCACCCGTGGTGCGCGGAAGAAGCCGTCCTCTTTCTCATCGGTATTTGCGAGAACCTCGTCCCTGGGGAGCGGAGGAATGACCTCGTCATCACGAAAGACGTTCCAGGAGTCCGGCTCAGAAGCACCTGCCGCTTCGACCTGGTCAAGGATGTCAAAGTATTCAAGGATCTCGTTGAACTGCCCGGTAAATCCGGGGAGTTCTTCTCTGTCGATGCCGATATCGGCAAGCTCTGCGATGTGGCTTACGTCCCGCTCTGTTACCATTCCGCTCCTCCACCGGTCATGCTGATCTGATCTAAGTACCCTTGTAAAGACCTTTTATAACCATTGTCACGGGCCAGCTGGCGGAGCACCGCTGCCACCCCGGTCCCGTACTGCATGGCTTTCTTGGCGTAAAACGCAATTTCTGCCGGGATATGGCGGCTTGCAACGTCCCTGAGCGGCCATTTTCCGACCCCGCTGCAGACCATCTCTCCTGCCGGGATGAGGCGGGCAGCGCGCACAACCCTGACATCCAGGTAGGGAAGGGAGAGGAAGGTCCCGTTCAGGGCGGCGACAGACTGGTCCCGCTCTGCCTGGGCCGGAAGACCCGCAAAATCGCGTGCCAGGAGGAGCGCCATGTCCGTGCAGGAGCGGTACCGGGCATACCCGCCGAAGAGCTCGTCCGCCCCCTGCCCGGCAATCACCCGTTCGTGCCCGAGCTCCCGTGCGGCCCGGGTGATCAGGTACTGGGTGACAGCGATCGCGGTATTGACCGGGGTTGGTTCCGGGATCACCGGGATCACGGCAGACAGTCCTTCCCGCACCTCATCCCGGGTAATCGTGATGTATGAACAGGAGAGCCCCATCGCTTCGGCAGCATGCCGTGCCCTGCCGAGGTCATGCGAACCGGCAAGCCCGATTGCAAGGCACGGCCGCTGTGCAAGGTGGGCGACGAGCGCGGAGTCGACTCCCCCGGAAAATGCACAGATCCCCTCGTCGCTCCTGAGCCGGACGGCTGCGATGATCGCGTCCTCGAGCGGCAGGTCAGGGACAGGAGGCAGCACCTTCCCTGTCTCCCTGCCATTGCAGGTGATGGTGCCAGCGGGAATTGGGCCCGGCATGATGCCGAAGTGGTCGCGGGCCGTGCAGCCGTCCCAGGACAGCAGGAACTCGCCCCCAAACCGGGCAACACTATGGGGGGCTGAAATGAGAATCTTTCGAAGCTCCCCTGAGGAGAGCTGCTTCCCGTCCAGTTCGATCCAGCCTCTCAGATCCATCAGTACAGGAGCTCTGGCACGCTTCCCTTCATACCCTTTGTGGGTGGGCCGCGAACCTTATGCTCCCCGCGGTCAAATCCCGGGTACATGGGTCGCGTGGTTGGAGTCGACCTCGGGGCGACACATACCCGGGCGGCAATCATTTCAGGTGACGGGAGGATCGAGAAGGTCATCGTGGCGCGGACCCCTGCACAGGAGACCGACCCCTCCCGCCTGACCGGGTTTCTGATGGGTATGATCACGGACCTGGCCGGGACCGATCTCCGGGGCACGTTCACTGGCATAGGGCTCTCGGTTGCCGGACCGGTCGATACCCGGCAGGGAATTCTTGTCAATCCGCCAAACATGGCTTTCAGGGATGTTCCGCTCACCGGGCCGATATCGCAGGAACTCGGACTGCCGGTCAGGATGGTGAATGACTGCCATGCAGGGGTACTCGGGGAGATGTACTACGGGTCCGGGGGCGGGAGGGAGGATGTCGTGTACATCACCATCTCGACCGGCATCGGGGGTGGCGTTGTATCGGGAGGGCACCTTCTCCTGGGGAGGCAGGGCAATGCTGCCGAGATCGGACATCTGCATGTTGACAGCACGTATGATCTTCCCTGCGGCTGCGGTCATACCGGCCATTGGGAGGGGTATGCCTCAGGGCGTTACCTGCCCTCCTTCTTCTCAGCATGGTGCCGGTACCATGCCAGGCCGCACTGGGGCCCGGACAGGGCGGAGGATATCTTCACTTCGGCACGAGAGGGTGATGACGATGTGCTCCGGTTCATCAATGATGTTGCGCGGATCAGTGCACGGGGCATCTCGGACGTGATTGTGGCCTATGACCCGGACCTGATCATCCTTGACGGGGCTGTGATCCGGTCCAATGCCGATCTCCTGCTCGTCCCGATAATCGAATCGATCGATCGGTACCTCCCCCTCCCCGGGATCGTGCTGACTGCACTCTCGGGGAATGCGCCGTTGCTTGGAGCTGCGGTGATTGCCCGCGGATATAGAACAGGCTATGGGGATCTTGGATCCCCGGTCAGCAGCTGATACGGCTCTTGAGTGGCCGGACAAGACGGTTTTTGTTTCCCTGTCATACCCCGCACCTGCCTGTTGGGGAATGGTACGCAAACCGGGGTGTTGCAGAGAGCGATCATCTCTCGAAAAACCCGTACGAGAGAGAAAAAATGGGTGAAAAGCCCAGTCTCCCCCTCCCGGGGCATCACCCCTGTTCTAAAGCCGGCAGTTCGTGCCTGTCACCAGTTGTACCGGGGGGAAGAATACAGCATATCACCCGGTGATCCGTGCGAGAGTCGCAGGGTGGCTGCGCTGGTCTGCCCTGCCCTGACAGTTGCCGTTGCCTCTCGTGTCTGGTACCCGGGAAGTGATACGCTGATTGCGTGTACACCCGGGTTGAGATCATCGATGACGAGAGGCGAGTCCCCCTCATAGATCCCATCGATGCTGATCTCAGCCCCGGGAGGGAAGGTAGAGATACGGAGGCTCCCATAGAGCGGCTGGAGTCTGGCATTCACCCTGCTGTACTTTCCCGGGTTTACCGTGACATCATCGGTCCATACCTGGTACCCGTCCTTCTCGATGCGGATCTCGTAGGTGTCGGGTGCAAGGTCCGGGATTGAGCAGAACGTGGTTCCTGCGGGATCACCGTCCAGGTACACGATTCCTCCGAGCGGGAACGATGTGACGACCAAAAACCCGGGGCGTTCCCCGGGATGCAAGGGTCCTGCCGGTACTGATGCCGGGGAATCGACATGGATGAGGAAGAGGGAGACCGGCTGCGGGCCGCTCATTGTCGGGGGGGTATCCGGGCAGAGACGGGAGGAGGCCTGTCCACCCACGAAGGTTACGGATATGCCGGAACGGTCTGCCGGGTCACTGTACCGGGATTCTGCTCCCGGGACGAGGACCTCCGAGTGGACCACAACTCCTGCATGGCTGACAGAGACTTCGGCTGCAACCGCAGGACAGACGGATCCGGTGCAAGCGGTGCAATCGGGCTGCGTTGCCGTGATCACCGCATAATCCGCTGCCAGCGGTGCCGGGAGGGAACCCGGATCTCCGAACAGGTCGGTTGCGACCAGGGCGCCCCCCGGATAGAGCGGGGTCAGGAGGCCCAGCCCGATCCAGGTGCCGCCGGGTATCCCGAGACTGGAGGTCTCAACCGTGCTGCCTCTCCGGATCACCCCGAAGACGGATGGATCCGGGACCGTGCCGGTCACCCGCACCGGCGGTATATCGATCCAGCCACAGGTCATGGTCCCGTCCTGGAACGAGCAGCCCCACCTATGGGTTGCATAGATGGTGAT
>DUGL01000138.1 GCA_013331415.1 Methanoregulaceae archaeon
AGGGAGCCCGGGGGAGGGGGTCAGGTAATCTCGAGATCCAGAGGACGGTCCTGCAGCTCGGGAACAAAAGAGAAATTATAGACATCGATACTGCTCTCCTGATTCACAACAAGGACCTCGTACTTCCCAAACAAGAGGCGGAATGATGCCATTCCCTTTGAATCGGTGATGTCATGGGCTACAACCTGCCCGTCTTTTCTGATCCTGATGGGAAGGTTTCGCAGAGGTGTGCCGCCTTTCGAGATCGCAAGGATCAGTCTCCCTATCCCCTCTGCTTTCTTTCCAAATTCAGGGATTTCCAGGGAGGTCTGACCCCCAAAGTGACTTTTATTATGGATTCGGCATCCGAATACCAATCGCTCAACCATCCCGCGGCCGAGGGGATAGCGGGAGAACTTCCCGGTATCACGAATGAGGTAGACCGCTTTGTCCCCATACAGCTCTCCTTTGCTGTCAAGGAGGATGGCCCCCTCGGGCTCTCCATCGATAAAGAGAATGTAGGCTTTACTCCCCGGCACCCCGCATACCCCGGCTCCATCGAACCGTTGTTCACGCGCAGCCTGGAGGAGATCGATGTAGGAAGAGACCCCTGCTGGCGGAACTTCCCGGATCAGTTCTTCGATACACTCAGCAGTGCCGGTCAAAGTCTTCCCTCCTTGTTCCCTGAATTTGAGCATCCCTGTATGCTGATAGCTGCAGCCACCACTTATTAGTTACCCTTCCTCTCCCAACGGGAGACATATTAGCGAGAACGCCGATTACATACAGGAGACCCGTGGTAGCTCTGCTGATACTGCCTGCGCTGGCAATTACCGTCACCCTCTGTTACGCATCAGTGCTCGACATAAGGGAACGGAGAGTACCGTTTCGTACCTGGTACCCGATGCTCGCTGTGAGCCTGCCTTTCACCGCTTTTTTCTACGGCCGCCTTATGTATGAGGGTAACTTCATGACGGCCGCCTACTTTGCCGTCCTGGCGCTGATATTCTCTGCAATATTCTATTCGTTTGCGTATTTCCGCCTTTTTGGAGGCGCAGATGCCTGGGCCCTGATCTTTATTTCGTTCTGCATACCGGCATTTCCGTTTCCACCGCTCCTCGGGATACCCCCCCTTGGATTTCTCCCGTTCAGCGTCCTCGCAAACGCTGTCATCCTCAACCTCGTCACCCCGGCAGGGATATTCCTCTCTAATCTCAAGGCCGGGAACCGGGCCCCCTGGCCGTATATGTTCCTCGGGTTTCCCGTGGATGGTGAACGGATAAGCGAGGCGTACGGATTTGTCATGGAAGAGATCGCGGAGGATGACGGGAGAATTCACCGCCGTTTCCTGGGTATCACCGAGGCACTCCGTGGCATGATGAGCGGTACAGGGAGGATCTATACCCTCGATCTCCGCAGGCATCCTCTGGAATATGCCGTTGAGCGTGCACGGTATGCAAAGGCAGGAAAGGTCTGGATATCCTATGGCGTGCCCTTTATCGTTCCGATTACCGCAGGCCTGATCTCGGCACTTCTCATCGGGGATCTCATCGTTGGTCTTTTAGGGGTGTTGTATGGAGTCTGATCAGATGAATGTACACTTTACCGATGGCCTTGTCCCGGTTGTGGTCCAGGACATCATGAGCCTTGAAATTCTGATGGTTGCCTACGCTGATGAGGCAGCGATCATGCTCACGCAGGAGACCGGGTATGCCCACTATTTCAGCCGGAGCCGGAAAAAGATCTGGAAGAAAGGGGAGGAGAGCGGGCACGTACAGAGAGTACGACAGATCCTCATCGATTGCGATGAGGACTGCCTCCTGTACCTGGTGGAACAGACCGGAGCTGCCTGCCATACCGGGTATCGGACCTGTTTCTACCGGACCCTCAGTGGGGAGATCGTATCCGACCAGCTGTTCGATCCCTCTGAGGTATACGCTAATAAGGGTCAATGATCAAATAGCTATACGGTGATATTTTTTGAAATTAGTACCCGATACCAGCGTCGTTATAGATGGCCGTATCACCTCAATGATAAAAACAGGTGAATATAAGGGTGCATCAATAATTATACCCGAAGCGGTGGTGGCTGAACTCGAGGCACAGGCAAACCAGGGGCGGGAGATTGGGTTCTCCGGTCTCACGGAACTCCAGGCACTCTGCCGTATGGCAGACGAGGGCGTCGTCGAACTGACGTTTACCGGAGTCAGGCCCACGCTTGAACAGGTCAAGCTCGCCAGCGGGGGAGAGATTGACGCACTGATACGGAATGCTGCGATAGAGCACGATGCAAAGTTTATCACGAGCGATATTGTGCAGGCGGAAGTCGCAAAGGCCAAGGGCCTCGATGTACTGTACCTCCGACCCCAGATCGAGGGCTTCACCCCGCTCGGGATCGACCGGTTCTTTGATGAACATACCATCACGGTCTACCTGAAGGAGCGGGTACCCCCGATGGCACGGAAAGGGTCGGTAAAGGAGATGCAGCTCGTCAGGATACGGGATCAGCCTGCCACCGATTATGAACTCCGTGGTCTTGCCCAGGAGATTCTCGAGCGTGCGAAGCGGGATCCTGACGGTTTCATAGAGATTGAGAAGCGGGGAGTTACCGTCGTCCAGATAGGCTCCATGCGCATCGCGATTGCACGGCGGCCCTTCTCTGACGGGATGGAGATCACCGCAGTACGGCCTATTGCCGATGTGAACCTGGAGAGTTTCAGCAAGGCTCCCGTGATAAAAAACAGGATCATGGGCGGGAAGCGGGGACTGCTCATTGCAGGCCCGCCAGGTTCCGGTAAGACCACCCTTGCCCAGAGCATTGCAACCTACCTCGCTCTACACGGGTTCATCGTCAAGACCATGGAGGCGCCGCGGGAACTCCAGGTGCCGGATCATATCACCCAGTACACGAGCCTCGAGGGCAGCATGGAGAATACTGCTGAGGTCCTCCTCCTGGTCCGGCCTGATTTTGTGATCTTTGACGAACTCCGGAAGAATGAGGATTTCAGGGTGTTCGCCGATATGCGGCTTGCCGGCATCGGGATGGTCGGGGTGGTCCATGCCGTCGGGACGCATGATGCACTCCAGCGCTTCTCTGACCGGATCGATTTCGGGGTCCTTCCCCAGATCGTGAATACGATCATCTTTGTTGACAAGGGTGAGATCACCAATGTGTACGATGTCTCGTTCACCATCAAGGTCCCGGAAGGCATGGCAAGCGAGATCAACCTGCGGCCCGTGACCACGGTATCTGACTATGAGAGCGGCGAACTGCTCTTCGAGATATTCAAGTATGATTCCGAGACCATCGTGATGCCGGTCATGCGTCCTGTCGCGGCTCTTCCCCCGTTAAAACCCCCGGTCATGGTCAAAGAACCGGCAGAGAATACCACATGGAAGATCCTTGAGCGGGATATCCAGCGGGAGATCGGGCGCTACACTGACGGATACGTCGATGTCCATATGTTATCCGATACAAAAGCAGTGGTCTACATCGAGGATAAGGATGTGCCCGCCGCAATCGGAAAAGGCGGGAAAAATATTGCAGGAATCGTGAACAAGGTGGGTACCGGCATCGACATCCGGCCGCGAAGCGAACTTGAGAAGCAGCCAGCAGCACCTCCACCCGAGGAGGAACTCCAGCTCGGGGGCGGGGTCAGGATCCGCATGGACAAGAAGCAGCTTGCCATCATCTGTCCTGAGCAGGCAGGGAAAATTGTTGATGTCTTTGCGGGAAAGGAGTACCTCTTCACCGCAACGGTCAACGACAGCGGCGAGATCCATCTCGCAAAGAATTCAAGCATCGCACAGGAGATGATCCGGCGGTTTAACGAAGGGGATACCATCAGGTTGAGACCGGTATAACCGGATCCTGGACCTTTTTTGGAATGTGTGGTTCGCAGGTGAAGGTGACGTTGTATGAGCAGCCATGATATACAGCAGATTGAGCACGAAACCCTCCGGTTATGGGAGCACGCTTTTGAACCGAATCCGGTGCCGGGAGAGAAGTTCTACCTGAACGTAGCGTATCCCTACCCCAGCGGGGCGATGCACGTGGGGCATGGAAGGACCTACATCGCCCCCGATGTGATCGCACGTTTCCAGAGGATGCAGGGGAGAACGGTCCTCTACCCGATGGCGTTCCATGTTACCGGCGCACCCGTGATAGGAATATCCAGGCGGATCGCAAGAAACGATCCAAAAGCCGTAGCCCTGTACCGGGATCTCTACCGGGTGCCGCCTGATGTACTGGCGCAGTTCACTGACCCGCTTGCAATTGTCAGGTATTTTTCTGACGAATACGAGCGGGTGATGCGGGCCTGCGGCATCTCGATCGACTGGCGACGCCGGTTTACCACGGTGGATCCCCCCTACAGCAGGTTCATCGAATGGCAGTGGAAGCACCTGGGGGATGAAGATCATGTGATCAAGGGGGCTCACCCGGTCAGGTACTGCCCGGCTTGTGACAACCCGGTAGGAGACCATGACCTCCTCGAAGGAGAGAAGGCTGAGATCCTCCAGTTCACGCTGGTTATGTTCCGGTACCATGATGCCCTGATCCCAACTGCCACCCTGCGGCCCGAAACAATTTACGGCGTTACCAATCTCTGGGTGAATCCCGATACGATATATGTCAGGACACTCGTTGACGGGATGCCCTGGATAGTCAGCCGTGAGGCAGCCCGGAAACTCGCGCTCCAGGACCATACAGTCGAGATTACCGGGGAGGTTGCAGGGCAGGAGCTCATCGACCAGGTGGTGTCCCATCCCCTCTGCGGAGAGGTCCCGATTCTGCCTGCCCGCTTTGTTGAGCCTGACATGGCCAGCGGTATAGTCATGAGTGTCCCTGCGCATGCACCGTTTGATTACATCGCGCTCCGGGATCTCCAGGAAGAAGGGATCTATGCCGGTATTGCTCCTGTGCCGATCATCTCGGTCCCGGCATACGGTGACGTGCCTGCGAAGGATGCGGTCGAGCGGGCCCGGATAAAGAACCAGGACGATCCAAGGATGGAAGCACTGACGCAGGAGGTGTACAGTGCAGAATTTGCCACCGGCAGGCTGTACGAACGGTACGGCGGCGAACCGGTCAGGCAGGCGCGGGATACGGTTGCCGCCATGATGACTGCAGAATACGGCTCAATCCCGATGTACGAGTTCGATACCCGTTCCGTGGTCTGCCGTTGCGGAGGACAGGTCTTTGTCAGGATACTCCATGACCAGTGGTTTCTCCAGTACAGCGACCCGGCATGGAAATCACAGGTGATCGAACACCTGGACACGATGACGCTTGTTCCTCCCGAGGTGAGGGCGGAATTCGAGCGGACGGTGGACTGGCTCAAGGACTGGGCCTGTACCCGGAAGGTCGGTCTCGGTACCCGTCTCCCCTGGGACCCGGCATGGCTGATCGAGCCGCTCTCCGATTCAACGGTCTATATGGCCTACTACACCATCGCCCACCACCTCAAAAGAGTCTCCCCTGACCTCCTTACCCCTGAGGTCTTTGATTATATCTTTCTGGGGAAAGAATCGCCATCGCTGCCTGATCGGGAAACACTGGACCTGATGCGGCGTGAATTTTTGTTCTGGTACCCGTACGACTTCCGGTTTTCTGCAAAGGATCTCATCTCAAACCACCTCACGTTCCAGCTCTTCCACCACGTGGCGATCTTTCCCCGCTCCCTCCTCCCAAGGGGGATGGTGGTATTTGGCATGGGGCTCCTGAACGGGGCGAAGATGTCCTCATCCAAGGGAAACGTCTTCCTGCTCGAAGATGCCATACGGGAGTTCGGGGCTGATACCGTCCGGATGTTCCTCGTGGGAAGCGCAGAGCCGTGGCAGGACTTTGACTGGAGAAACGAGCTTGTGGCATCCACCCGGCGGCAGATCGACCGTTTCAGTAGCACCATCGAGGAATTACGCATGGCGACCGGCATCCCAGGGGATATCGACCGGTGGCTTGCCAGCAGGCTCCAGGGCCATATCGAACGGATGACCGGGGCACTCGATCGTTTCCAGACACGCCAGGCTCTCCAGGAGGCATTTTTCGGGATCGAGTCAGATATCAGGTGGTACAGGCGGAGACTCCCTGCCGGTTCGGCAGGGAGCAGCTACCTGCGCGCGCTCAGCTCGGTCTGGGTCCGGCTGCTCGCCCCGATCATCCCGTTCACCTGTGAGCACCTCTGGAAGTCACTTGGGGAGGACGGGCTCGTATCATATGCACCGTGGCCGGTCCCGGATCCGTCCCTTGGTGATGCGGAGCGTGAACTTACCGAAGATCTCCTTGCCCGGACGGTTGAGGATATCGAGTCCATTCTCAAGATCATCCCGCTCACCCCTTCCGCGATCATCATCTATACGGCACCGGCATGGAAACGGGAGATCTTTGTAACCGTTGCAGCAGCCGATAACAAGGGCACGGTCGTAAAGGAGATCATGAAGGATACGGGAATGCGCAGGAGAGGAAAGGAAGTGCCGGATACGGTGCGCCAGTGCACGACCCTCATCCACAAGCTCCCGCCTCATATCATCTCCCGGCTCATCCAGGGGATGCCCGATGAGGAGCTGCTCTTTCTCAATGCAGCAGGATTTCTGGAAAAAGAGTTCGGGGTGCCGGTGACCGTACGCGATGCCGGGGAGAGCACGCACCCAAAGGCCGTGCTCGCACTCCCCTTCAAACCGGCACTGGTTGTCGAGTAGGGGGGGGAGAGGTCAGGCTCCCTCAATACTTTTTGCTTTCTTCAACCGCTCTTTTGTTGTATAGCCGGTCACCATATCGAGAAACCGACGGAAACGCCGGTTGGTGTCGAGAATCACCTCATCTGTTGCATCCTTGTCTGACTCCGTTGTCACAATCACGGTCTTTCCCCCCCTGCCAATGGTGATGTCGAGCAGGGTCAGTGCACCGTACCTGATCTGGTAATGATCTCCTTTTTGCTGCACATCGGTTCCAAAACACTGCTTCAATCCTTCAACCATAGTGGTGTTCAGATCTTTTGCAAACCCACGTTTCACGGGATACTCCTGCATAATACTTTTTTACATTGATGTGATATGTTAATCTAATGTCTCCGGATCCCAGCTCTGATATCAGGATATTTTCCAAACCCCTCAGCCAGGAAGGCTCTTCCGTCCTCATGGGCTTTCCTGGCAGCGGGCTCGTGGGAAGCATTGCACTCCAGTACATGGTTGACCAGCTCGAGTTCACGCAGATCGGGAGTATGAACAGCAAGTACTTCCCGCCCCTTGCCATGATGAACCGGGGCGTGATCAATGTCCCGGTCCGGGTCTACGAGAAGGGTCCGCTCGCGGCCATTATCGCGGATATCCCTATCCACCCCATGATCTGTTACGAGGTTGCCCATGGCATCATGGACTGGCTCATGCCCTACAAGGTTCGCGAAATCGTGACTATCGCAGGGATTATCACGAACGAGCCGGAGAAGCGGGTCTTTGGCGTGGCTACATCTTATGACGCGCTCCCCCGGATACAGGAGACGACAATCATCCTTCCCATAGGGAGCATTTCCGGGATTGCAAGCAGCTTCCTGACCGAATGCAAGATACGAAATATCATCGCGTACGGGCTGCTGGGGGAGACCATCAATGCGCCTGACCCCCGGGCTTCGGCAGCAACGATAGAAGTGCTGAACAAGATGTACGACCTGAACCTCGATGTACAGCCACTCCTCGAACAGGCCGAAGAGATCGAATCGACAATGCACAAGCTGGCAGAGCAGGTACAGACTGCAGAGACGATGCCAAAGAAAGAGCAGCAGCTGCCGATGTACGGGTGAGGGTATATGAACTGCTTTGCATTGACAGGTATTGCCCCGGATGTTATCAGGGAACTCCAGCAGGGACGGGCGAGGACACTGGAACTATCGAGCACGCATAATGTGATAACCCTTGCCGGCCTCAAGCCCGGAACTGCCGTGTTCATGACCTCAGTCGACATGGAAGATCTCTCCTCCGGGGATTCAGGAATCATTGTCGAGATCATCGCCACGAGCATCACCATGAAACGGATGATGGAGTTCACCCAGGGCCTCCATTACGAGGAGCGAGAACGGATGTCTGCCCGGATCAAGGTACGGTGTATCGGCTCCTCAACGGTAAAAACCGTAACCCACGAGAGTATCATCCACCCAATCTCGGTCGATGTGGTGAAGTCTGCCTGCTACCATGCGGGGTGAGGGGAGCACCCTCGCAATCATCTTCTCTCCTGCGAAATATGCCGGCACACCCTGCCGGCTGTTTTTTCTCCTCTCCCGGTTCCCGAGCTATGTTTTCCTGCGATACGTTCTTCTCCTTCACCAGAGCTCGTGTTATCCCCGGCCGGGCTTTCCTGGCAGTTTCCCGTGATCGCCCTGATTTTAACCAGTATCCAGACCGTTCCGAGAGTTAATATGGATGTACGACCAAGAGTACTGACTGCTCAGGGGCTTGTGGCTTAGCCAGGATAGAGCGCCGGGCTTCTAACCCGGATGTCGGGGGTTCGAATCCCTCCAGGCCCGTCGTATCCCGGGGGTGTAATCATCCCCATCGCGCGATTGCGAGGAGCCGGTACTTCCAAATCAAAAAAATCTCATGATTCTCTTTGAGACACACGTATAAAAAATGAAAATGCCGAAGGCATTTTCAGAGTAAATCAGGAGGTCAGGTTTCCTCATCCGTGACCAGGGTCACGTCAGCGATATTGTGCTGGCGGAGCGCCAGTTTTTTTGCCTTGAAGATGTTCTTTCCTTCCTTACCTATCGCGATCCCCCGGTCTTCGGGCTTCACTTCAACATGGGCAACCGGTCCTTCCTCATTGTTTTCGAATTCGACCCCGGTCACCTGGGCCGGGAGGAAACAGTTCTTCAGGAACTGATCAGGGCTCTGGGAGTACTCGACAACCTCGATCTTCCTGTCCATGACCTCCATCGCTTTCTTGATGCTCGCCCCTTTCTTCCCGATAGCAAGCCCCATCTCACCGGGGTTGACCACGAAGATGAGCCGGTTGTTCCGGTCATCGATGACACAGTCACGGCTGCCGGCCCCGGTGAGACGCTCAAACTGGGATATGAGGCGCATACAGTCTTCAGTCAGCACAATCTCCGACATGTCAGGCCCTCTTGAGACTCAGGATGTCGGACTCGCCAGGCTCTACCACGGCAAGCGCACTGACCATGAATGGTTTCCCACAGGCCTTCCCGAGCTGTACGCTCGAACCCTGGAACGTGTACACGAAGAGCCCCTCTCGTGCACCGAGGGATTCCCTGAATTTTTCCGGGCAGTTGCCAGCAAGGACGACCATCTGGGCCCTGCCCTCATTGATACAGTGTTCGGTGTTGTTCTGGCCAAGAATGACATTTCCTGTCTTGATGGCCCTTCGTAATGATACATTAAAATCCATTACAATTCTCCTAGTTCATGGGTTTCGCGATAAGTTTGACATCCCCGGTACCGAGCTGAATCGGTTGTCCGACAATGACATTCTCGGTAACTCCGGAGAGTTCATCGACTTCATTTGCCACTGCCGCGTCAAGGAGGTGGTTGACCGTGACCTCAAAGGCTGCCCGCGAGAGAACACTCTCTTTTTCTCCCGCAATTCCATGACGACCGATCTGCTTGACCTCGCCTTCCATGCACATCATGTCAGCGACCAGCATGATATGGCGCACATCGACAAGGATACCCTGTTCTCCAAGCGTTGAGAGCGCTTCGTGGATGATGGCATTCCTTGCCGCCTCGATACCGAGGACCTGGGATATCTCGCTGATGTTGTTGGTGCGGGTACGGGTCGTATCCACCCCTTCAACCTCAAACGTGTCCTTAATGTTTGATCCTTCAGTATAAAGGATATACTCTCCGCTCTCTTTCCTGACGACCACCCGCTCGATGTCATCGATTCCCTGAACGATAACATTGCGTACATGCTCCGCGAGCTGGAAGAGGTTCTGGTAGCTCTCCCGGTCTTTTGGCATGAACACGATATAGGCAGCTTTCTCATCCACCTCGAATTCGAAATCGCGGTAGTGGCGCCGTTCCCGTATCTTGCGGGGGGCGATCTCGAGGATTGCTGAGGGCTGGATCTTCCGCTTATCACAGACCGCAACATTGAGGTGAATAACGACCTGCATGTTCTCCATGTCAGTCGTGATATCCCCAAACTCGTGGAGCGGGGCTGCCTCGATCTGCCAGCTCACCTCCCGGGCCTTGTCACGGTCATTCCCGTACTCGGGCTCAAGGAATATCGTCATGGTCGGTGTGCTCGGCTCTTTCCTGGCATCCATGATCTCAATGAGCCGGGGGAGACCAAGCGTCACGTTGATCTCTGCAACCCCCGCATAGTGGAACGTCCGCATCGTCATCTGGGTACCTGGCTCCCCGATTGACTGTGCTGCGATGACCCCGACTGCTTCGCAGGCCTCTATCCGGGTGTTCTGGTACTCATTGATGACCCGGTTGAGTATCTGGTCAAACTGTTCGGCGGTGATCTCTTTACCGGCAAGGTACTTTCTGAGCTGCTCCCTGGTTTTTACCGGGACATCGGTCTCACTGATCCGCTGATCCTGTTCGGGCAGCATTTCAGACCTCCTCCTTGAGGATGCTCTCGACGATCCCTTTCACATCGACCGGGTCACCAAAGCTGCTCTTCATGGGGTCAGTCCCATCCTCTCCATACCTGAACTGGATGATACGTCCACCCGTGGTTCGCACCGTGCCGTCATACGCGACTTTGAGATCCTGGAGGGCATTGATCATGCGCCGCTGCAGGTACCCGCTCTGCGATGTACGGACTGCCGTGTCCACGAGACCCTCCCGGCCCCCGATGGCATGGAAAAAGAACTCGGTCGGATTCAGGCCGCCCTTGTAACTGTGCCGGATAAAACCGTGCGCATCGGAGCCACGATCTTTCTTCCTGAAATGAGGGAGCGTGCGCTCATCGTAGCCACGCATGATACGCTCTCCCCTGACTGACTGCTGACCGACACACCCTGCCATCTGGGTCAGGTTGAGCATCGAGCCCCGGGCGCCACTCACGGCCATGACGACCGCGCTGTTCCCAAGGCCAAGGTGACGGCCTGCGATCTCACCGGTCCGGTCACGGGCTTTTCCAAGAACCTGCATGATCTGCATCTCGAGGGTCTCTTCCGGGGTCCGGCCGGGCATGGGCTCGAGCTGTCCGTCCTCGTAGATGTTGATGCGCCGCTGGACATCGGTCACTGCATTTGAGAGAACCTCGTCGATCTGGCCGTACTCGGTCCGTGACAGATCCTCGTCATCGATACCAAACGAGAACCCGTCAAGCATGATCGCGCGGATAGCGAGATTCGTAATATCATCAATGATCCTGGCAGCCCGCTTCATCCCATACTGCCGGATGACCCGGTGGACGATCTGGCCATCGAATGCACCGATAGCCTTCTTGTCGATCGTCCCGCATTCGAGGTTCCCATCGATGACACGGACATAGGCATCCCGGTCACAGGCATCCTTTTTACAGGTCTCGCAGTTCTGGCAGGAACTCGCCTTGAAGACCATGTTGAGGTCTTTTGGGAGGATGGTCGAGAAGACCTGCTTGTTGCTCCACCTCGGTTCCCCGTCCTCTACGGCTCCCGGCTCCGGCAGGTGGTCAAGTTCGATGTTCTTGAGGAGATACAGTGCTTCACTCTTGGTAAACCAGCGCAACTGGTTGGTGAGCAGGAAGATCCCGGATATGTGGTCGTGAATCCCCCCGATAATGGGTCCGCCGAACCGGGGTGAGAGGATGTTTTCCTCCACCGCTACGAGGATGGCTGCCTCTGCGCGGGCCTCTTCGGTCTGCGGGATATGGAGGTTCATCTCATCCCCGTCAAAATCAGCGTTGTAGGGCGGACAGACAGCAGGGTTGAGCCGGAATGTCCTGCCATCCATCACCTTAACCCGGTGAGCCATGATACTCATCCGGTGGAGAGAGGGCTGGCGGTTGAAGAGGACGATATCCCAGTCACGGATCTGTCGCTCAACCGTCCACCCGGGCTCCAGCTGCTCTGCTACCGTCTCGAGATTGCCTTCGGCAAGCCGGAGCCGCCTCCTGTCCGGCCGGATCACGTAGTTGGCACCGCAGGGCTGAGTGAGGCTGGTCCGGACGGGTCCGGTCAGGACCATCTGCCTGAGATCCTCGATATTATAGGGGGTGACCTGAACAGGGATTGACATCTCGTTTGCTATGGCAATGGGGATACCGACCTCTATCACGCTCAGGTTCGGGTCAGGGGATATCACGGTACGGGCAGAGAAGTTCACCCGCTTGCCCGACAACGAGCCCCTGAACCGCCCGTCCTTTCCTTTCAGGCGCTGGGAGAGTGTCTTTAACGGCCTCCCGCTCCGGTGGCGTGCCGGGGGACACCCGGCAACTTCGTTGTCGAGGTAGGTCGTCACATGGTACTGGAGCAGTTCCCAGAGATCCTCGATGATGAGCTGGGGTGCCCCGGCATCCTGGTTCTCCTTGAAGCGCTGGTTGATGCGGATGATATCCACCAGCTTGTGGGTGAGGTCATCTTCTGAACGCTGGCCGTTCTCGAGAATGATCGAGGGGCGCATGGTTACAGGAGGGACCGGAAGTACCGTGAGCACGGTCCATTCCGGCCGCGCCACTTCAGGGTTGATACCCAGGTGCTTGAGATCTTCATCCGGGATCCGCTCAAGGCGCGCCCTGATATCTGCCGGGGTGAGCTTGTGCTCTACCTTTCTCCCCTCCTCTATCAGGATCTCAGAGAAGGTCGTGGGTTTCTCGAAGTTAATCTTGAGCTGCTGCTCGCCGCAATGCGGGCAGATGCGCTCCTTCTTGATATCCTTTTCAGAAAGGACATCCCCTGTCAGGTCATCCTCTGTCCCGACAACTTTTTCGATCTCTTCAGGAGAGAGGAGGAGCCTGCTGCAGCTCCGGCAGGTAACACGGAGGAGTTTTCGGATCAACCGCGTGTACCCGACGTGGATAACCGGTTTTGCGAGCTCGATGTGCCCGAAATGCCCCGGGCATTCACTTGCTTTCTGGTCACAGGTCTTGCACCGCAACCCGGGGTCGATGACCCCGAGGTTCAGATCCATGAGCCCCTGGGGGTACGGAAATCCGTCATCATCATAGGTATCTGCCCAGATGATCTTCCGTACACTCATGGTCCGGATCTCCTTTGGCGAGAGCAGGCCGAATTCAATTTTCCCTATCCGTTTTGGACTTGGCATACGACCTTAACCTCCTATACAACGTCCTCAAGCTTCATTCTGGGGGCGATACCCATACTCTTCATCTCATCGAGGAGGAGTTTGAATGCGTACGACATCTCGACAGGGTAGATGTCGGTCTCGCCACCACAGGAGAGACACCGGGTGGTATTCGCCCTCCTATCGAGCATTGCCACCATCCCGCAATGGGCACATACATACTCCATCACTTTATCGGATTCATCGAGCAGGCGTTCCTTGAGTGCCATGGCAGCACCATGACCGATCATGACATCCCGCTCCATCTCACCAAACCGTAGGCCTCCCTCCCGGGCCCTGCCTTCTGTCGGCTGCCGGGTAAGCACCTGCACCGGCCCGCGTGACCGCGCATGCATCTTGCTCGAGACCATGTGGTAGAGTTTCTGGTAGTAGATCACCCCGACATAGATATCTGCCTTGAAACGTTTTCCGGTGATCCCGTCATACATGACCTCGCGCCCGGTATGGGAGAAACCGAGCTCTTTGAGAGAACTCCTGAGTATGGCCTCCTGTGCTCCCGAGAATGCCGTGGCATTAACCCGGTGCCCTTCGAGCGATCCGACCTTGCCCCCGATCATCTCAAGCATATGTCCGATGGTCATCCGGCTCGGGATGGCATGCGGGTTGATGACAAGGTCGGGAGTCAGGCCGGACTCGGTAAACGGCATATTCTCCTGGGCCGTGATCAGCCCGATCACGCCTTTCTGTCCGTGCCGGGAGGCGAACTTGTCGCCAACCTCAGGGATACGGAGATCCCGGGTCCTGACCTTGACCAGGCGTGAGCTGTTCTCACCCTCAGTGATAATGACCGTATCCACGATTCCCCGCTCGTTGCTGCGCATGGTTACTGAGGTATCACGCCTCTTTTCAACCGTGATGAGGTCGCTCGTCGGCTCTTCCAGGAACCGTGGCGGGGAAGTTTTGCCGATCAGGACATCCTTCTCATTCACAACGGTTTCGGGGTTTATAACTCCGTCTTCATCGAGGTTCTTGTAGC
Source organism: Methanoregulaceae archaeon (assembly GCA_013331415.1). Classification (GTDB taxonomy): domain Archaea; phylum Halobacteriota; class Methanomicrobia; order Methanomicrobiales; family Methanospirillaceae; genus UBA9949; species UBA9949 sp10516u. The sequence continues at coordinate 14,207 of DUGL01000138.1, forward strand.
TCTCTGCCCCGTGCGCCCCGGTCACCTCTTCATCCGGGATCTCGATGCGGTCGACCTGGCCGCCGGGATACCGCCGTTCCTCCCCTTCGTACGTCCGGAAGAAGTGGGATCTCCCGAGACCCCGGTCAATGGATGCCTTGTTAAAGACCAGGGCATCTTCAATGTTGAATCCTTCAAAACTCAGAATTGCGACGACAAAGTTCTGTCCGCCGGGGCGGTCATCCGATCCAATGAGATCTGATGTCTGGGTATGGACAATCGGTCGCTGGGTATAGTGGAGCAGGTGACCCCGGGTATCGGGCCGTAGTTTCATATTGGCAGTCCCGAACCCGAGCGCCTGTTTTACCATCCCTGCACCCATCGTGACACGGGGGCTTGCGTTATGCTCAGGGAAGGGCACATGCGCAGCCCCGATCCCGAGGATGAGAGACGGGTCGATCTCAAGGTGCGTGTGTTCAGGGGTGATATCCTCCGGATCCATTGCGATGAGGAGATCCTCTTCCTCCTCAGCATCAATCAGCTCGATCATCCCCTTCCTGACAAAGGAGCCGAAATCGGTCTCTTTCCGGGAGAGCTTCCCGATATCGTCAGGGCTGATGAGGGGTTTTCCATTCTGGAGGACAATCAGGGGTCGCCTGGCCCTCCCCCGGTCGGTATGGATCACCACATCGTTGTTGAATTCCTTGTGGGAGATGTTCACCTCGGTCGAGAGGGCTCCCTGCCGCCGCATATTCCGTATCTGGCCAACGAACGCCTTTGGATTATCGATGAGGCCGATCAGGGCCCCATCGACAAATACCCGTGCCTTCTTCATCGTGCATGACCCCCGATATGTTCAACACCAAGGGTATAGAGCATCCGGACCACTTCCTCATCATCGGGCACCCCGCGGCTGATCTCGACCATCTGGGCAAAGTTCTTGACGAGTCCACAGTTCGGTCCTTCAGGAGTCTCGCTCGGGCAGATCCTCCCCCACTGGGTCGGGTGCAGGTCACGGGCCTCGAAGTGTGGCTGGGATCGCGAAAGGGGAGAGATGACCCGTCGCAGGTGCGAGAGCACGCTCATATGGTCAATCCTGTCAAGCAGCTGGGAGACCCCGGTCCTGCCCCCGACCCAGTTTCCTGTCGCAAGGGGGTGGAGCAGGCGCTCGGTCAGGACATCCGCGCGGACAGCAGTCCCGATAGAGAGGTCCCGGTGGCGCATGCTCGCCCGCTCGAGCTGGTACTTGATATCACGGGTCAGCCGGTTCAGCGAGATCCGGAAGAGGTCCTCCATGAGGTCCCCGGCAAGCTTCAACCGCTTGTTCGAGTAGTGGTCCTTGTCATCGATCCGGCGCTTGTTTAAAACCAGATCAAAACATGCCTCAGCCATGCGGCCCAGGAAATGTGCCTTTGCGAGCCGGACTTCTGCTACTGCCTCGGGGAATCCCTCGTCGCCCTCTTTGAGCGTGATCGGCATCAGATAGTTGAGGTGGGGGAGCAGGTAGTTGTCAAGGACAAACTCAGCCCGCTTTCTCTGGTAATCCCTCGTCTGATTCGGTGCGAGCTTCTTGCCCACGTACATGACACCGCCTTCAAGATTGTCACATTCGCTCTCCTCAAGGTTCTGCATCATGAACGTGAGGATATCCTCATCGGTCGAGACGGCATTCACAATCTCGTGATCGCTGACCAGACCGAGAGCGCGCATCAGGTCCACGAACCGCAGGTGTCCTGCCACGGAGGGGAACGAGACCTCAAGGAGGTTCTTCCGGTTCCGTTCAACAACGACCAGTGCCCGGTATCCGCGAAACTGCGAGAATACCTTTGCAACGTAAATCCGCTCATTATACCGTTCGGTGAATTCGGTCATGATCTTGTTCGATGCAAGATCCTCAAGCGTCATCAGGACACGCTCAGTCCCGTTTACAATGAAATAGCCGCCCGGATCAAACGGATCTTCACCGTGAACTATCCGCTCGGCATCGCTCATTCCATAGAGATTACAGGAGGTGGATCCCACCATGATGGGAAGCTGGCCGATCGTGGTCACCACGGGGTCCTGCCGATCCTCCCCCTGCACCAGGGTGAGCGAGAGCATGATAGGTGCGGCATAGGTCAGGTTCCTCAATCGTGCTTCACTGGGAAAAAGATCGCCCTGGGACCCGTCGGCTTCTCTCACCAGGGGTTTTTTCACCTCGATCTTTCCGAGTTCGACCCATACCGGTTCGCTGCTTTTTCCGCGAATCTCGATGTCGGTCTCGATGACCCGCTGCTCGTTTACCACTTTCTGGAGATTTGCCTGGAGAAAATTGTTGAATGAGTCAAGCTGGTGGCGCGCAACATGCTCACGTGAAAAATATGCTTTTGATAAAACACTCCGGTCTATCAGAGATATCAACCCCGCCTCTATTTTTTTGGTCGCCTGACAACAAGTCGGTACGATTCGGCTCTTCCGGCTGTGTGACTGTTTCGGATGATCCGAATCACATCGCCGGGTTTTGCCCCAATCGTCTTCACTGCGGGATCATCATGGTACATTTTCGGTAGTTGCTCGTTGGAAATGGAATACTGGGAGAGGAGCCCGGCAGCCTCCTCCTCAGTCATGATCTGGTGATCGGGCACCATCGTATGGGCCAGCACATTCAGTCTCGAACTCAAATTAAAACCCCCCGATTATAAATACACTCATTCTCTTCAGATACCTCATAGCCAAAAGTCCGCCTGCTCCGCGGCAGCGGGCCCGGAGGGATTTGAACCCCCGACCACCTGGTTAAAAGCCAGGCGCTCTACCTAACTGAGCTACAAGCCCACCCTGTCGCGCCGTACAGCATTATTACAATGCGAGAAAACTATATAAATATATTTTTATAACATACCTGTTTCAGTACGTGAACCGGATTGAGTCATGAACCCTTGCTTCACCCAGCCCGGGCAGGACCAGGTTTATTGCAGTACGCCCAGGGGCAATTCCCTGTACAGAACTTATTTAACCAAAAGGAATATATAATTGTAGTAACTCCATGACCCGGCTCACCTCGTGGCTTAAGAAGAACCTCTCATCCTTCGAACCGGATGATTCTCTCGCCCTGAATGCCACGCGGCACCTTGGCCGCCTTGAACAGGCAAAGCTCTTCTCTCCGGAAATTGAGAAGATGCGGACTGCCGAGGGGCGGTGGTACGAGGGTATCGCGTACGAGATGTTCCTCAACATGGCACTCGAGTCTGATGAGATCAAAGCGTTCGCACTCAAAGGGGTAGATGTCCCCCATGGGAGCAGGCAACGGATACGGCTCGGGCAGAACGGAATTTTTTACTCCCGGATCGGGGATATCACCGTGAGGGGAAACGGGCAGGATCTCGCAGAGTTTGATCTCCTCCTCCTTGACCAGGACGACCACGTGGCTTTTGCCGAAGTGGTCACCTCTGCATCAGATATGAAGGAGTTCGAGCAGGAGATAGCGTATAAGCGGGCCCTTCTTGGCTACCTTTTCGATCAGAAAGACGTGACATTCCTCCTGGTGTCATCCTTTGATGTCAGCAATTATGTCGTGGGGAGGCGCCTTATCAGGTCACCCCGCACCCTGAATATCCAGACCGCTTCCTGTGAAGAGATAAAGTCAGGCATCCACCAGAAGAAGGCAGGAATGAACCCCTGCAGACCCCCCAGGCACGAGAAGCTCATCCTTGCCCGGGACATCCCGCTGCGCCACCCGTTTGAGTACGAGCGGTACCATGAGATCGAGAAGGGGCGGGTCTTTGAGTGGGTGGCATCCCGGGAAAATGGGGGGACCCGGCCTGATGCCCGTGATGAGACCGGCAGGCTGGTCAAGAAAATCCTCTATGGAGCCATGTATCCGTCTGCGATCCGTGCACTCTGCAAGGAGTACGAATTCTCCGTGCGGGGCGAACAGATACCCTGTGGTGAGATCATGGACCGGTATTCAAAAGCGGTTCTTGCTACCGACCTTCCCGGGTATGACCCCATCATCTATCTCCGGCAGCGCCGGAAACAGGAATACCTGAAGATGGTCATGAACGGGGACGCAAACTTTAAATTTGAGCGATATACTCCGCCAAAAGTCGGTTTTTTTCTCTGGCTCGAATCCCTGCAGCCACTCCTGGGTGCCCGGATATCCCGGAGTATCCTCCAGGCATGTTCACCGGAAAGAAAGAAAAAGTGATCCGGATCCCCTATCCGGACCGCGATACATCTTCCCGATAGTTTCAGTCGAGAAGCACCGTGAGCGCCTCATCCGCATAGGCATCCATAACGTAGGGGATACCTGATACCTTTGACGCATCTTCGGTCAGCGCCATGAGGTCGTTTCGTGATATGGTATTCAGGCTGAAATTCCTGCTCCCTGCCATGATCTGCTGGAGACCGATCCTGAATTTCTGGGCATAGGTGTAGATCCCGATGGCGCCCATGGGTATCTCCTTGAACTTCGACCCGTATTTTTCTTTGAGCTCTTCGTAGGTGACAAAGATCTCTTCAGGCACGCTGCCGTACTTTGAGACCGTCTTGGGAAGTTCCCCGGCCTTGATCCATTTCTCGATGTTCTTGCCGACCATCCCGGGGATCATGAGCCCACGGCCCATGCAGACTGCCCTGACATAGGGGCTTCCCATGGCGATCGCCTTGAAGACATTCGGCTCATCAGAGAATCCTCCTGCCATGGCGATATCGGGTACACGGATGCCGCGCTTTTTGAGGAGTTCGCAGTATTCATAGGCGAGCGACTGGATATAGAACGTGGGAATTCCCCACTCGTTCATCATGGGCCACGGGCTCATGCCTGTCCCGCCCGGGGCACCATCAATGGTCAGGAGGTCAATTTTTGCCTCTGCGCTGTACCGGATCGCCATGGCGAGTTCGACTGCCGAATAGGCCCCTGTCTTGAGGGTGACGCGCTTGAACCCGATGTCTCGCAGCCGGTCCACCTCCTCGAGAAACCCTTCCTTCGAGACGAAGCCAAGCCGGGAGTGCCGCTCAAATTCCTTGATTGCACCCTCCTTGTAGGCCACCTGCATATCAGGCCGCGTGGGATCCGGGACAACGATATAGCCACGCTTCTTGAGTTCGATTGCACGGTCCAGGGTCTTGACCTTGATCTCGCCACCGATGCACTTTGCCCCCTGTCCCCATTTGAGTTCGAGGGTGTCGAGATTATGCTTTGACGAAACATACTCAGCAGTGCCGAGGCGCGTATCCTCGACATTCATCTGGACGAGCATCTCCCCGTAGCCTTCGTGGAATTTCTTGTAGATGTCGATTCTCCGGTCCATCTCGGGCGATTTTTTTACTTTCCCCTTGCTGTCCAGTTCGAGGGCCGGGTCCACACCACAGACATTCTCGCCACACACAATGGTAATCCCGGAGATCGCAGCACCAATGGCAAAATGCTCCCAGTTGATCCGGGCGATATCCGTCGAACCGAGCGCACCGGTGAAGATGGGGAGTCGCATCCTGACCTTCTTCTTCCACCCGTATTCGGTCTGGGTGTCGACCGAGTAGAAGACGGCAGTGTCAGGACCGATCTCAGTTCCCTCCGGAAGACCTTTTGCCCCCATGGCGTATCCCTGGATATTCAGGTGCGAGTAGTCAATCGGGTAGTTCTTCTCGGCACCAGCGGTCATCTCACCGAACGGACCAGGGTAGAGGACTTCCCGCCCCCGGAACGAGGAAAGCCAGATCTCACAGCTTCCCTTACATCCATCGAGGCACCGCGTACAGATCCCGGACATCGGTACGACATCGCGTGAACGGTTTGCCGTGCCGGTAGCTTCATTGGCATTTGGCTGTCTGAGGTTCATATTTCTCTCCGTTTGCTCTTTTTGTATCGCAATTGATAGTGGTTTGGGTTCCTGTCCTCCCAAACGTAACATTAATCTGCCCGCTGAATGGTTATAAGCGCTTGCCTTCCTCCTTCTTATAAGCATTACGGTTCATTTCAGGGTTTGCCTCCCCCAATTTAACGAACTGCAGGGAGATCATGGGCATTGCATTATGGGGGGTAAAAAAGGTTTCAGGTAATATCCACCAGCCGGTACGATCCGGAGCCGAGGCCGATCTCCTCGCCGTACCTGACCTGACTATACCCGTCGGTATTCTTCCAGATTCCCCGGAACTTGTCTTCCCCCTCCCGCATATTCTTGGTGAGTGCCGAGTGTACAAGTCCATGCTGGCGGTTGACGAGATCAAAACTGGCTGCATCGATGGCCACCGGATCGCGCGATGCGAGGAAACCAATGTCAGGTACCACAGGTGCGTCACTCCAGCCCACGCAGTCGCAATCAGGGGTAATATGAGTGAGAAAGTTCATGTACCCCGCCTTTTTCCCCTGAGCTGCACCAAAGGCGTACTCGACCATACACTCGATGAACCGGGGTATCTCCGTCTCCCAGTCCACATCGATGGCATGCTCCGGGCAGATCGTCATGCATTGAAAACAACCGATGCAGAGATCGCGGTCGATGACCGATTGCCCATCCTCGATACCAACTGCAGACCGGGGGCAGGCAGCAAGGCATTTTCCACATCCGATACACCGCTCCAGGAGGACTATCGGACGGGCTGCATGCTGCTCCTGCTTCCCGGAAGGTGGTGCACAGCCCATGGCAAGGTTCTTGATTGCACCCCCGAACCCTGCCACTTCGTGGCCCTTGAAGTGAGAGAGGACTACCAGGGACTCCACATCAGCAATATCTCCCGAGACCAGGACACGGTCAAAATGATGCCTGTTTATCCTGACCTCCCGGGCATTCTTCCCCAGTACTCCATCAGCGATGAGAATGGGGGCTGCAACGGTAGCATAGGAGAACCCGTGCTCAAGAGCCGTGATGATATGGTCCACGGCATTCGAGCGGCTTCCGATATAGAGCGTGTTGGAATCGGTCAGGAAGGGTTTGCCGCCGTACTCCCGTACCTTGTCAACGACCTGGCGGGCGAAGACGGGTTTTATATAGGAATCATTCCCCCGTTCACCAAAATGGATCTTGATTGCCACCGGGGCATCCCTGGTGATACACTCCCCAAACCCCGCCGCTTCAAAGAGAGAACGCACTTTT
>DUGL01000189.1 GCA_013331415.1 Methanoregulaceae archaeon
ACCTGGGCATCTTTCACCGCTTCTGCCGGGTCCCGGAGCAGGATGACCTCTCCTCCACCCGCATGAGCCCGCGCCACGACTTCCTCAGAGACCCGGTATCTGTCAGGGGATGCAACCCTGATCCGGTACCCGGCAAGGGCTGATGCCAGGACGAGCGAGTTGCAGACATTGTTCCCGTCTCCGATCCATGCCAGCGTCAACTCCCCAAACGATCCGAAATGCTCCCGGATCGTCATCAGGTCGGCAAGGATCTGGCAGGGGTGCTCGATATCAGAGAGGCCGTTGATCACCGGGACCGGGGAGTACCGGGCGAACTCCTCAATGGTTGCGTGCTTATAGGCCCGGATCATCATGCCGGACACGTACCGGGACATCACCCGGGCGGTGTCCCGGATCTCCTCGCCCCTCCCGATCTGGAGGTCCTGGGGATTCAGGAACAGGGCATGGCCACCGAGCTCTGCCATCCCGACCTCAAAGGAGATGCGGGTCCGTGTGGATGCCTTCTCAAAGACGAGCGCCAGTGCCTTCCCGAGGAGGAACTCGTGGGGTCTGCCTTCCCGCCGGAGCATCTTCAGGCGGTCGGCATCATCGAGGATCTCGCGCAGTTCTTCCCGCGAGAGATCGAGGATCGAGAGGAGGTCTTTTTTCATCGCAACTCCTGCATGTGCATGACCCGACGGGCAAGGAGGTCACGGGTCCCGATATCACGGCGGTGGCGGACCCGGCCTTTCACCGCGGATGCCGCGGTCTCGGCACGCTCTTCTGCCTCTTCAAGGGTATCGCCGACGCCGACAAACGCGAGGGTCCGGGAGGTCTGGGTATAGATGGTCCCGTCACGCTCTTCGACATTTGCGTAGTACAGGAGAGCTCGGGGATCCCTGATGAGGGTGAGGGGTTCCCCACTCACCGGTGCCTCAGGATACCCTTCCGGAACAAGGTACTTACAGACCGTTGCCGATGTTTTGAAACGGACATCCCGTTTCGAGAGCGTCCCGGCCACCATATGCTCAATGATCGTGAAAAAATCAGATTCAAGCAGGGAGAGGACGTTCATGGCCTCGGGATCGCCAAACCGGGCATTGAACTCAATCACCATAGGCCCTCTTGCAGTATTCATGAACTGGCCGTAGAGCACCCCACGATACACGATCCCTGCAGAGCCCAATGCCCGTATCGCCTCCTCCATGATGCCGAGTGCCCGCTCCCGGTCATGGTCTGTGACAAACGGCAGGGAATGGTCCGGCATCGAGAAGGATCCCATCCCACCCGTGTTCGGCCCCTCGTCGCCCTCGTACGCACGCTTGTGGTCCTGGACGAGCGGCATCGGCACGACATGCTTCCCGTCAACAAATGCCTGGAGGGTGAACTCTTCCCCAATGAGCCGCTCCTCGAGCACCACCTTCCCGCCGAGTGCCCGGACATACGCTACCGCTCCCTCCCGGTCAAGGTGCTCCCCCATGATCCGTACCCCTTTCCCCCCGGTCAGCCCGATCGGCTTGATCGCGAGATCTCCCTCGTAGTCCCGGATGAACCCGGCTGCAGACGGGGCATCGTGAAACGTCCTGAACCGCGGGCAGCCGGCAATCCCGTGGCGGTCCATCATCTCCCTGCAGAACGCCTTGTCGGTCTCGAGCCGGGCTGCCGCCAGCACGGGGCCCATGCAGGGGATCCCCTGCTCCTCGAGGCGATCGACGATCCCTGCCTCAAGCGGTGCTTCGGGGCCGATCACGGCATAATCTGCCCTGCGCGAGGTCGCGAACTTCAGAACCGCCGGGATGTTGGTCTCCCGCTCGATAAGGATATCGGTTGAAAGGGCTGCTATCCCGGGATTTTTCTTTGCCATGACGGAGAGGATCGAGACCCCGTCCGATATCGAGAGAACCTGCGCTAGTGCATGCTCCCTCCCTCCGCCACCGACCACCAGCACCTTCATAGTCATGTATAGTACAACCCGGCGTTCTTAAAAAATTGCGTCTGTCGCATCCGGTGCGTTCACAAGCTCGCTCGCATACGCCAGCGCCTTCAGGGTGACACCCAGGTTTTCAAGGGCGGCAGCTGCCCCGGCCTCGCGATCGACAACCGTGACAACCGTGTCCACCAGGGCACCCCCGGAACGCAGCGCCTCGATGCCGGAAATGACCGAACCGCCCGATGTGGTCACGTCCTCGACAAGGAGCACCCGTAACCCGGCAACCCGCCCGATGATCATGCCACCCTTCCCGTGCGCCTTTCCGGTGCTCCTGATGATCGCATACGGTTTTTTGCTGGAGAGCGATACCACGACCGCAAGGGGGATGCCCCCGACCGCCACGCCGGCGACCGTGTCGAAAGAACCGATACGGGCAATCTCTTCTCCCACCGCTGTCAGCACTTCAGGGTGGGTGAGCGCGGATTTCACGTCGAGGTAATAGGGGCTCTTTGCACCTGATGCAAGGGTAAAATCACCGTGCTCCACGGCACCGTGCTCTCTCAACAACCGGGCTATCCTGTTCACCATGGCACATCCTTTATTCCGGTAATATACCCGATGATGTTGACGGCCCGGTGGAGAATTGGAGTGATCACGATGATCCAGAAGATCACGAGCGGGGTGAGATACGTCATAACCCATGCATATTCAAAGATGAGGAGGAGGACGAGTGGCCCGATCACCAGGTCGTACTGATCGGCAATGAGCCACTCGGCTCCCTGTTCCTTGCCGAGCCGCCGCTTAAAGAAACTCTTTACGAGATCCCCGGCCAGTGCCCCGAATGCGAGGAGAAATACAACCGGGAACGTGAGGTTGGGGAGCCAGGTGATCCCGAGGGCCTGCTGTGCCAGGATCATGAGACCCCCGATCACGACACCGGACACCACCCCTGCGATGAAGCCCCGCCAGGTCTTTCCGTCTCCGAATATCCTGCGGCCGTCGCGGTACGTTCTCCTGCCGTCAATTGGTCTCCCCCCGCCGAGAAATGCAGCGACAGGGTTTGGCACATAGGCTGGCATCATGATCCAGAACGCGGACAGGAGCGGGATGAGAAGGAATTCGGGGCTAATATGCATCTCCCAGTATCTGTAATAAACAGCAGATATAAGCATTAAGATATCCCACACCTAACACCATATCAGAGAGGATCGGTAGGGAAAAGGATGAAGGTCAAGACAACGAGGACCCTGTGCCCGATCTGCAACGCTGTCCTGGAAGGCACGATTACTGATGAAGAGGGCAGTATCTGGCTGGAACGTACCTGCCCGGAACATGGTCAGTTCCGGGATCTCTACTGGTCGGATTCCGCATTATGGCATAAATTTGAGCAGTACGAGTCACTGGGTCGAGGCGTCGGGAACCCGAACGTGATCGCACCCCCTGACCATTGCCCGGAATTTTGCGGTATCTGCAATTTCCACAAATCAGGAACCCTGCTTGCCAACATCGACCTCACGAACCGGTGCAACCTTGATTGTGATTTCTGTTTTGCCAATGCAAAGGCTTGCGGGTTCGTGTACGAGCCATCCTTTGAGGAGATCGTCGGGATGCTGAAGATGCTCCGCAGCCAGAAACCGGTCCCTGCTCCCGCTGTCCAGTTCTCGGGCGGGGAGCCAACGATGCGCGATGACGTGGTCGCGCTTGTGCGAATCGCCAAGGAGGTCGGTTTTCCCCAGGTGCAGCTTGCAACGAATGGGATCAAGCTGGCAAAGGACATCGGGTTTGTGGAAGAGCTCAAGGCTGCCGGTCTCTCAACCGTCTACCTCCACTTCGACGGAGTGACAAGAGAGACGAATACCAAGCTCACCTCGGATAAGAAAGCTGTGGAGAACTGCGAAGAGGTGGGACTGGGCCTTATCCTGGTACCCACCATCATCAAAGGCAGGAATGACCACGAGGTGGGCGCAATCATCCGGTATGCTGCTGAGCATATCAAAGTGGTCAGGGGTGTGAACTTCCAGCCTATCGCGTTCACGGGTGCCGCGAGCGAGGAGGACGTGCAGCGGGAACGGATCACCATCCCCGATCTCCTCAAGGATATCGAGCACCAGACGGAGGGGATAATCAGGGAATCCGATTTCTACCCGGTCCCCTGCGTGGTCCCGTTCTCTGACCTGGTGGAGACCTACACCGGGAACCCGCAGGTCAGGTTCACGTCGCACCAGCACTGCGGCGCTGCAACCTATGTTTTTATCACGGATGATGGCATGGTTCCCATCAACCGGATGGTCGATGTGGAGACGTTCTTCCTGTCTATTGAGCACCTGACCGAGAAGCTGAAGAAGGGCGGCCAGCTGAACAAGTACAAGTCCCTGATCGAGGGGATCCGGGAGATGAATGTCTCTTTTAAGAAGAGCGAGCAGGGGAGTGCCGCACAGTTCTGGAAACTGATCGGAAAGACCCTCTTGATGCAGAACTTTGATGCCCTCCGTGAATTCCACTGGAATGCACTCTTTATCGGCACGATGCACTTCATGGACCGGTACAACTATGATCTCTCACGGGTCCAGCGGTGCTGTATCCACTATGCAACTCCCGATGGAAAACTGATCCCGTTCTGCACCTATAACAGCGGTCCGGTCTACCGGGAGAAGGTCTGGAGCGAGCACAGGAAATAACTGCTCAACCCTGTTTTTTTCTCTCCTGCTCCCATCCCCCTCTGATCACGTTGGTCCACATACCTGCAGAGAGAACAGAAATGCGTTCCGGTACCAGGACTGGACGCATGCCCGGGATATGTGCACCTCTCCCGAATACTGCCAGACCTGGGGTTATCCTCTCTCATCCCGGATCAGATGACAGGGTATTTCTCCCTGGCGGAGCCGGATCCGTAAAAGGGGGAGGCTGATAGCCCCGGAGCCCACCCACTCAGGGAAATTCCAGCATCACGCGGTTCCGGTTTTTCATCGCGATCCCGGCAATCGCGAGGTCCTGGATAGCGAGACCGGTCGAGTCAAAGATCGTTATCTCCCCATGACTCTCGCGTTTCTTTCTCCCGAGCACGACCTCACCGATTGTCCCGGCGATCTGTTCGGGGGAAAACAGCCCTTTTTCTATCGGGACGTTGATCTCCCCTGAATGGATCGCCTGGGGAGGATCGTCGACAAAAACCCGGGCTCTCGTGAGGAGCCCGGGGTCGAGCTCCTGCTTACCAGGGGCATCCGCTCCGATCGCGTTAATATGGGTACCTTCAGCCACCCATTCTGACAGTATGACCGGTTCCCGTGAGGGGGTGGTGGTGACGATAACATCGCATGCGCATACCTGTTTGAGCGTTGCCGTACTGCAGTCCATTGCAGCGTAACGCCGGCAGAACAGAGCTGCATGCTTCTCTGTTCTGCTCCACACCCGAAGACGGGTAATCTCGAGTTCTGCTGCAATCGCATCGACCTGTGCTGCGGCCTGGCGTCCGCTCCCGACCAGTCCCAGGGTTACGGTACGGGAGGGTGCGAGGTACTTGGCCGCAATGGCGCCTGATGCACCGGTCCGGAGGTCGGTCAGTCCGGTTGCATTCAGGATGGCAACCGGGGTCCCGGTCGCGGGGTCCAGGATGACCAGGAGTGCCATCACGGTAGGAATATGCTGCAGGGGGTTGGCCGGGTGCACATTCACGATCTTGACACCGGCGATACCAAGAGAAGGAATATAGGCTGGCATGGTCCGGAAATCTCCCGTATCAAAGGTGATGTAGACCTTGGGGGGCATCTGGACATGCCCGCGGGCATGCTCCGCGAAGGCCTCCTCAACGGCCGCGTTCACCTCAGGGATATCCAGTCCAGGGGAGGGGTCTGGGTAGTACCACATAGCAGGTATACCGTCTCCTCCCCCACAGAAGAACCTGATCACGAAAAGAGCTCCTGCTGCACAGTTCCGCGGGACTTATCCCCTTATCCTGACAACATGGTTCTTCACAGCCGATACAGGTGTATACCATCTCATGATCCACGTTGTGCCAAAACCTACCGATACTCGTGATGACAATTCGACGGGAGCTGTTGTCCGGGAGATCCGGCAGCAGGGAGGGGAGGTCCGGTTCCTGGACCTTGACCGGATCGATCCGTTCTCATCTGATCTGGAGGATGCGCTCATCTGGGTATGCGGGATGACGCAGGACGGGCACCAGTACGAGGTGCTCCAGGCGCTTGCACTTGCCAACCGTATCGTGAACACCCCCCGATCCATCGCAACCTGTGCCAGCAAGGTCCTGACGAGCGTTCTCATCGAGCGGGCCGGGATCCCATCGCCAAAGACCCTGTTTACACGGGATGAGGATACGGCTGCCCGCTTCATTGCCTCGCTGGGGAAGGTCGTCATAAAACCGGTGTACGGATTTGACGGTCATGGGATCTTCCTGATCGATTCGCCTGACCAGCTCGGCAGCCCACCCTGGTACCTCCAGGAGTACATCCCAAACGACCGCGATTTTCGTATATTCGTTATTGATGGCGAGGCTGTCGGCGCGATCATGCGCGTCTCGGATACCCTCGCCCATAATATTCACCAGGGGGGGTCCGGTATCCCCTGTGCAATCGATGATGCGATGCAGGAGGTTGCCGGGGCTGCGGCACGGGTGGTCGGCGTCGATTACGGGGGCGTTGACCTGCTCCGCACCGGTGACGGATACTGCGTGCTCGAGGTGAACGGGACCCCGAACTGGCACTGCATGGCAGTACCCATTCCTGCGCTGCTCGCGAGCTACCTGATTGAGAAAGAGCGGGAGCTCCATACCTGACGAGCGGAGTCCGGCAGGGTGTGGGCGCACCTGATGCAGGAAATGATTGTCATGTCCCGTGCTCCACCCCCACGTTCAGGGCTGCGAAGGACAGGGCAGGAGACGACGTAGTGCAGGAAAAACGGGAGAATGAAAAGAATTGTGACGATTCGCTTATCGGTTACTGGATGTACTCCATCTCCTTCAGCGTCTTTGCCGCGAGTTCCCGCATCCGGGCAGAGATCCTTCCTGACGCAGAGAACTCAACATCCTTCATGGCATTGGCGAGTTCGTTTCCCAGCACGAAGATGGCATACTTGTGCTCCATCTTGCTCTTGTGCAATTGAGACGGGTTGATCTTGAGAGACTGGTACCCTGAGAATTTCAGTTCCGGGTTGTAATCCGCGAAGTAGTCCTTGATCTCGAAGAGCATCTGGTGTAATGATATCAGTTCCTCTTTGTGCACACGCTCACCACGCTTAGTGATGATCTGCGAAAAATAAATAGGTAACTATTGGAAAAATCAGGAGATTTTAATGAGCCTGATTGTCAATGGACGCTTGATTATCCCTTTAAAATCACGTGCAGCAATATATTCGAGCCCTTTGCCGACCAGAAGGTCAAGGATCCGCTGGTTCACCTCCCCATCGGTGACCAGCCCACACACATCCCCGTTGAGGTCGGCAAGGGTCTTCTCGATCTCATCGGGCTTGGATTCCCGGATGACCGAGAGATCCCCCGCGAGGAACCGGGCAATCCGCTTCCCCCTGACCGCATTGATCTGGGCAGCAATCGTTTTTGGCTGCTGCTCGTCAGGTTCCTGCCGTTTCCTCGGGAATGGTCGCTTCTTTCCTCCCCGCTCTTCCCTTCCTGCCTCCCGCCTGGCGACCGCACGATCTCCCGACCCGTCAGCGCTCTCGGCTACCCCCTCTTCAGGCTCCCGGTCCCGGACATACTCGACCGGTATCTTGTTCCGGAGGGCCTTGATGATCTCTTTTCTCGAGAGATCCTCCACGCTCCTGCCCCAGGGGGCATAGGCGACATAATCGATCTCTGCCACCTGGAGGAGTTCCTGCAGGAGGAGGTCTCCTCCCCGGTCCCCATCGAAGAATGCCGTGGCGGTCTTCTTCTCGCAGAGCTCGATGATGGTCGGAGGGATATTGGTCCCTTCAACTCCTACCACGTTCTTGATCCCGTATCTGAGCAGGTTGATGACGTCTGCACGCCCTTCAACGATGATGATGGCATCCGATTCAGGAACATCCGGCCCGGAGGGGACGCGATCTTCGCCGATAGTGCTGATCTTCTCTATCCGGAGGCTCTCCCTGACATTATCAATGATCTCGGTGCTGTCGATTGTCCCCTCTTCAAACGAGTCGATCAGGAGCGTTTTTGCCCGCTCCACGATCTTCTTTCGTTTACTGACCCTGATATCCTCAATGGTGACGACATGTACCCGGGCAACGCAGGGACCCACCCGGTCGATGGTCTCAAGGGAGGCAGCAAGGATGGCGGTCTCTGCACGGTCGAGAGACGAAGCTATGGAGATCTCTCCTTTCGTCTCGCCCTTTTTACTGGCGACCTGGACATCAATTCTTCCTACCCGTCCGGTCCTCTGGAGATCCCGGAGGTCGAGGTCTTCGCCGAGCAACCCTTCAGTCTGGCCGAATATGGCACCGACTACATCAGGTTTCTCGACCACCCCCTCTGCTTCAAGGTGAAGGTGAATAAGGTACTTGGTAGTATCAGATGAATACACGTAAGCGCACCCCCATGCATCATGCAACGCATTTCACGCCTGATCATAGGTATCTTATTATTATCCCTTCGAGGAGATAAACTATATGGAGGCAATAAATAATATCCATTTTATTACCCTGTAATTATAGAGAGAAGGACGATGGGGCATCAGGGTATCCTGAGACATTCCTGTACCTGATCAGGGGTCATCCCCTCCACCAGGACACGTTTTACCGGAGCTGTCATCCCCGAGATGATGGTGATCCGAACCTTCGGGATCCCAAGTGTAGCAGCTATCAGCGATAGTACCTCCCGGTTCGCCCTGCCTTCATGGGCAGGCGACCGGACCCTGCAGCCAACTGAACTCCTCCAGGCATTATACCCTGCAGGAAAACAGGGCTTTGCTGAACCCGCCGTTACTTCGATAGTAAGGATAGTGCCGGTACCAGAAGAGGAGAGTGCCGGGGTGATATCGGTCATGTCCACTCACCAAGAGTAGGTGTCGCCCGGCATTAACAACGCGGGATCACCAGTGGCATGCTGCCGTCCTTCACCCTGTTTTTCCCATTGCCGGGCGGTGCCTGTCGCGCAACCGGGTTGTCCCGTGGATCATCTCCAGATCTTCGCCAGGTAATCACCCGGGGACCTAAGGAGGCGCTGTATCAGCACAGATATATATAGGGCGCTTCAGGGAATAAAACCCCTTCCCGGATACCAGCAGGGCGATCCCGGGGAGTACTCCCCCTCCCTGTACACAATGTCCCCGCCCTGTATCACTACCGTGGGGAACACTGCAGGGAATCCCTCATACGGGGTCCACCCGGCGCGGCTGTGGAGCTGGTCGGCAGACACCACGCTGGCGCTGGTCCCGTACAGGGCAAAATCCGCCCGGTCACCCGGGTTGAGGCCTGCTCTCGGGATCCCGAGGATGTCGGCCGGCCGCCATGATGTCTTGTAGACCAGGGAGGGGAGATCGATCATGCCATGCCGGTATGCAGCGACAAGGAGGGGAAGCATAGTTTCCACTCCGGGGATGCCTGAGGGGGCATCACCGAAGGGCACCGCTTTCTCGGCACGGGTGTGCGGGGCATGGTCGGATGCGATGACGTCGATCCGGTCCCACGCGGTCCAGAGCCGTTGCCGCTCTGTTTCCGTGCGGAGCGGGGGGTTCACCTTGAACTGCGTATCGGTCGCCTCTGCCTGCTCATACGAGAGGAAGAGGTGGTGGGGAGTGACTTCCACCGATGCAGTACCGGCAGCTGCGATCGCAGATGCCGTGCTCAGGTGGCAGAAGTGGAGGCGGCAGGGATGGCCTGCCCCCGCAAGGTCCCTGACCACCTGCGCTTCACCGGCAGGACCCCGCTGCCGGCTGTGGGAGGCGAGATCCCGCGGTTCCCCGGGTGCGACCGCTTCTGCATGGAGGGTGGCGAGCCCGCCGAACTCCCCGATACCGGCGAGTGCTGATGCGAGCACGTCGGGTGCGACCCCTTCAGCGTAACTCGAGGGGGCACAGAAGATTTCCCCGAATGCCATGGCCCCTGCCCGCCAGAGTGCCGGGATATCCGTGCCCGCTGTCACCCCCGCGTTGATAGCGAAGCTGCAGCGTGATCCCTCTCCCGCTTCTGCGACCCGTGCCTGGAATGCTTCGGGAGTCGTGAGCGGGGGGATGGTATTTGGCTGGTCGACCACGACCGTGACCCCGCCCGCGATCGCACTCATGCTCCCGCTCTTCCAGTCCTCTTTGCCGCGCTGGGAACCGCCCCGCATGTGGACGTGCATATCGATGGCACCGGGAAGCACGGTATACCCCCGGCAGGAGAGCTGGTCGTGAGAGGGGAGTTTTGCCCCGGCGTGGACGACATACCCGTCCCTGATCGAGATATCGGCCACCCTCCCGTCCGGGAGGTGCACGTCACAAAGAACAAGGTCGCAGGCTGGATCGGTCATCGTTCTCACGGACTATTACTGCGGGAGGCACAAAATAGTGATCGTGAAGCTCTCGTTCCAGACAGGGCGGAGCTCCCCGGCTCCCCATGTACGGAGGGAGACTGATCATGCCAGCTATCAGAGGCCTCGTAGCTATCCGGCTCCCCGTGTCCGGGAGGGATACGGAGGTCAGTATCCCGGGGCCGGTAGTTCCTGAAGGTTCCTGTAAACCGGGGGGCTGCCAGCCGCGCCGGATTCCAGCGCAATTATTTCCTGCCTCGGGATGTCTCTCCGGACTGGACCGCCCGGGCCGCATCCGAGAGGACCCCACATGCCTTCATCCGTATATCTTCCGTGAGGGCCAGAGGTGCCCGTATGATGACCGCGTCTCCTTTCTTCAGGAACAACCGCTCGTTCCGGCTCATTCCGTGGCACCTCCCCCGACAGGATTCTCGCAACTGATGCAGACAACTCCATCGCCCCCGGATCCGGTTCGGATGGATCCCGTGGTCATCCAGCCGCAATTCCGGGGAAGCAGGACTTCGTGGTCTGTTCCACCGAGAACGAGGGCAGGTTCCGCAGCCCCTGTTTTGTAGACGAGAAGAACACCTCCCGCCCCGGTCTCTGCCCGAACCCGGGCAGGATCCGAGGACCAGGATGTATACCCCGGCTCCTGTATGAGGTGCGGTTCAACGTCCTGGCAGGAGCTTTCATCTCCCATTCCCGGGTCGATCGAGAGGAGGAAGAGGAACTGGTCTGCATACTCATCATCTACCCCCCTGAAGAGCAGCGAGCCCGGGGGAACGGATGATCTTTCAATGGCGCGGTCCAGGTGATAGATCAGGGCATGGAAACTGCCCAGTTCCTCCTTGTCCAGGTGCTTTTCCGGGTACTTGAGATACCGGTCTACCAGGTCACGATATTTGAGGTACAGGGAAACGGCCTCTTTTTCCCACTCATCAAGGTCCTGGCGTTTCTTCCAGGCGATACCGGGGCTTTCTCGCGCTGACACACGAGGTACTTTGAGCAGAAAATAGTAAAAGGCTTGTATTTCGCTCATGCGTTGCGGCCTCTGCCGGGCGAATTTCCCACGGAATGATGCCGGGATTGCGGGTCATCCCAGGATGCAGTTTGGAGCGGGAGGTACGGGGATTTGCCGGAAAACGACAGGCAGGATTCGTGCAGGACCGGGGCGAGCTAAAGAGAGCAGATGACCCCGGAATACCGCTCTCAGCTCTCGATCCCTGCCGGATGCTCTCGTATGCACCCTGCAAAACTCTTTTCCTGCCTGCTCCACTCCTGCAGACCGGGATCTTCGGATGCCGGTCCGGACTCCTCCTCGTGCTTTTCCGGGACTATCCAATGGATGTCCGGGTATACCCTGCAAGGGAGCGATCAAGAACAATTCCGG
>DUGL01000079.1 GCA_013331415.1 Methanoregulaceae archaeon
GTATCCGGGATTCACGGGGTTAACGTGTGGGATATTCAGTGAAATCGGGGGTGGGCGGAGCATGGCACGACCATGGGGCAGCGTGACTTGGTAGCCGGGGTGATACCCGCAGGGTCCCGCCAGGCACCCTTCGTCACGATCGGCCTTCCCGACTGGTGCTCACGCGGCACGAATCACCTGCTCTGCCCCTGATGGCAGGGGCCCGGCCGTAGCGTCTTTGGGACAGCCCTCCCCGGAGTGAGCGTCCCTGGAGCTTCCGCCGGGTAGAACACCGGCTTCTTCTCCTCGCAGATCCCGGGGTGTTTCCCGCGGTGTCCTGGTTGCAGGAACAGATCAATCGTACGATTCCCGGGTCTTCTCATCAGTGAGCGTCGGTGCGAGGATGTCCCGCCATGCGGCTCCATCCCATGTGCCGAGCGCCGTGTGGGTGGTGTAGTAGCTCCGGGGAATGGGATGGGTGCCGACCACCACGTCCATGCCGTACTTCTCCCGGATGAACCGCGTGAAGTACCCGATCCGCGGGCAGGGCGGGTACCCGACCACCATGCCTGTCGCAAGGTGGATGACCTCTGCACCATTCTTCTGCATCTCCTGCGGGACGTACTCGACGTTGCCGCCCGGACACCCGCTGCAGGTGGCAAACCCGACCAGCTCCACGTCCTTTCCCCTGTACCGTTCGAAGGCACCTTCACGGTTGCGGAGCGCCCGCAGGCATTTCCCCCCGGCACAGGTGCGGTAGCGATCGCAGATGATGATTCCCAGTTTGATGCACTCTTCCATCGTGCTTCCTCTCTCCAGTTTCCCGGTACCAGCTAGTGTATCCGCATGGCAGAAATAGACTGGTTATCTGCCAACAGTGCAGGGTGCAGCGGGCATGACCGCAGGGGAGCACTCTTTGACAGGTTCTCCGAACCCCTGACCGGGGGACATTCCCTGGTACGTGCATGGTGAGCACCCAACGGAAAAGTCCCCCACCACCAGGGTGCTCCCGGGAACAGACATATCCCGGAGAGGGATGCTTCCCTGGAGTGATGAGGTATCCGACCCCAAATGATCCCCATCCGGGACCGTTCCGAAACGGGGATATCCCACAAGGAGATCAGAGGTTCTGACGGCCGGGATCGTTATCGCTGCACCAGGGTTCCCACAATACCCTTATGAGCGGGAAACGGATCCGTATTCGCACGATCCATCTTTCACTGCATTACCTGTTCGTAGATGTTCCGTGCTGAAGTCACCACTATCCGGGCTATGGCTGTATCATATACATTCCCATAATCAGCACCTTCTCGCACATCCATAGCATAGGAAAATTGTTCCAGCACTTCAGGTCCCAGGCATCCAGAATCGATGAGGAGTGCTTCGACTGCATATTTCAGACACCGATGACACTTCTCACGATATCCCCGGGAAAAGATCATCGAGCGAAGGGAATGAAACATTGAGTAGTATCCCTGGATAATTGCCCATTTTTCGTTATGGCCCGCGAACGAATGCTCAGCTGCAAGGAGATCTGATTGACACTTCACGAAGTTCTTTCCCAACCAGTGCAGAGTCAGGAGCGATACGGACAATCTTTCCCCTGTCCAGGCATTCTTCAAACCGGTATTTCATAATTCTTCTCCGACCAGGACTTTTCCCCGCTGTATCCGTTCATAGAGTGGTCGATCGCGAACCTTCAGCTGGAGGGCATCTTCAGGCGTAACGATGAGGGGAGAGATCTTCCGGGAACTGGCAACTTCGTAGTGGGACAGCACTAGAGAGACAGAAGTGTGATCCCTGGCCTCGACAAACAAGTCGATATCGCTCTCGAAGGTATCTTCACCCTCAGCGCAACTCCCAAAGAGAATCGCCCGCGACACCATCGTCTTAATCGCAGAGATCAGGGGAGAGAGTTCAAGGAGTGTAGAGAATATTTTCGCCTCCCGCACGACAGGATGGGAGATATTTGCCCGGTACAGAAGAGTTCTCCCCCTTTTCTCACTCGTAACAAGGTCCATTTCACGAAGTGCAGTCAGGTATCCGCTTGCCGCACCAACACTCATTGAGAGCTTCTTAGCAAGTTCTCTGACATAGAAACTCTGGCGGTACTGTCGCCCCAGCCAGACGAGTAATTCAAAGGGTTGTATGGTGGAAGTGTTCAAAATTTTGAACATATGTTCGTTTATATGAACAGTAATAATTAAACTTGTGGGTAGGGGAGAAAAATCGTTATCTGTCAATCACGGTTTCATCGCTTGAAAGACGATGCTCACGACATCATGCAGCCGTCTTGCAGGAAGGTGCTGAATTGCTGTATTCCATTCGACACTCGTACCGTATCCTCGATAGCACACCGGATGAAGAGGATCCATCTCCCCTTTCCTGTTGTTTGTCTTTTTCTGGTCCAACCGGTAATAATCATTCTTCCACCAGATGATGGCCGAACTAAAAAGGATTCAAAGGGACAGGTGGTACGCACCCCCATGGGAAAAAGACAGAACGTAATTTTCAGATGTTTTCCCTTTACCCAGAATCGCAGATCTCTGATTCCATCGGATCACTTCGAATATTTTCGCAATGAACGCCAGGTTTAAGGAAAACAACCTGCAATACCTCCACCCATGACAAAGAAAGCCATGGGGGTATGGATCCTTGCAGCGGTTATCCTGTTCGGGAGCGTTCTCCTTGCCGGATGCATGGACCCCATGGTCCAGGATAGCAGTCCGGCTTTTCCTTCTCCAGTGACAGCAGTCCCAGGAGATACCTCCGGGCCAGTCAGCGCCGTGAATATCACGGAGTATGAAAGATGCGTGGCGGACGCAAACAACCGGTTTGCCTTCGACCTGTATGAAACGCTCAGCAAAGACCCGGACTCCACGGGCTGCAACCTCTTTTTCTCCCCGTTCTCTCTCTCATCGGCCATGGCGATAACCTTCGAGGGAGCACGCGGTAAGACCGCTGAAGAGATCCGGACCGTATTCCATTTCCCGGCGGATAGTGCCACGCTGCGACAGGGATTTTCTCTCATCAATGCCGGCATCAACCGGAATGATTCGGCCGTTACCCTCCGCTCGGCAAACGCCCTCTGGGCAGAGCAGACCTCCCCGTTCCTGCCGGGATACGTCGACATTGCAGAACAGTATTACAACGCGAAAACCACCAACCTTGATTTCATCAGCCAGCCGGACCCTTCCCGCATCACCATCAACCAGTGGGTCGAGAAACAAACAGATGAGAAGATCAAGGACCTGGTGCCGCCCGGAAGCATCGACCCGCTCACCCGGCTCGTGATCACGAACGCAATCTATTTCAAAGGAGACTGGGAGAACAGGTTTGACCGGAACAAGACAACGGATGCCGATTTCAGGACGGCGTCAGGGAAGACCGTGCGTGTCCCGATGATGCAGAGCACCGAAAATGACGCTGTGTATCTCTACGCAGAGAACGAAGACCTCCAGATGCTCTCGATGCCCTACAACCACAACGATGGGAAAAAAATCTCCATGGTCGTGATTCTCCCCAGGGATGACGACCCGGGAGCGGGGGGTTCGTCCCTTGATAGAGAAACGCTTGCTGCGCTGAAGCAGTCGGCAACATCCCGGAGGGTGATGGTATATTTCCCAAAGTTTACCCTTGATTCCAAACGCTCGCTCTCGGTTATGCTGAAGGGCATGGGTATGCCGGCTGCGTTCACCGATGCCGCGGATCTCTCGGGAATGGATGGGATGCGGGACCTGTTCATCAGTGATGTATTCCACCAGGCCGTGATCGAGGTAAACGAGGAAGGAACGGTTGCTGCGGCAGCAACAGCGGTGATCGCGGGAGGGAGTGCATCTCCGGCAGAACCCGTTCCGGTCTTTATCGCCGATCACCCGTTCATATTCATCATCCAGGACGACCGGAACGACATGATACTGTTCATGGGGCGGGTCGTCGACCTGCCTGGTTCGTAATATTCGCGGGAGGGGGATGTTTTTTCCCTGCTCCTGTCAACCTTTCCGGGAAAGAGCATCGGCGAACCCCGAAACGCATACCATCGGAGGGCATATAAAGCCAGGTTGCGACATTCAGGCATAGATTATGAGAATCGTGCAACGATTTTGACAGGTGAAACGCTTTCGCATTTTTGGCAGGTGAAACACTCTTATTGTTTTCATAGGGGGGCATGTGCCCTCCTGAACTCATCTGCGTTTCATTCCGTGAGGACGGTGACCCGTGGTCACCTCTGCGTTTCCTTCGAACCGCCGGTGTTCGTCCTGCTGTCATGCACGAAGAATTGAAAATACCGGAGGCATTTGCAGGGGGATGCAGGTACCGTGCAGGAATTTATAGGAGCCCGTGGAATCTGTACAGGGAATCGCATGCAGAAAATTTCTCGTTCCGGCGCTCTTCTCCTCTCCCTGCTCTGCGTCGCCGCGGTCATCACGGCAGGATGTGATTACGTCCCCAACCGGGACATTGTGGTGATCCGGCTGCACCCGGACGGGACGACCGCCTGGACAACCGTCATCGACACCGGGTACGATGATGCGGCGCGCGACTTCGTCGAGGACCCGGGCGGCGGTTTCGTGATCGCCGGGGTGAACACGAGCCGGCGGATGGGGGAGCCGGGAGCCCGGCTGGTCCGGCTCTCACCCGGAGGATCCATCGAGTGGGACCGGGTGATTCCCGGTGCACAGGGCGAGCCGACCGCGGTGATCGCTGTACCGGGCGGGGGGTACGCCGCCGTCTCCTTTGATGGCGAACTCTGGCGGATTGACGCGGATGGGGATCTCCTGTGGAGAACGAGTACCGGTATCGGTGAAGTCTGGACGCTCGCGAGTACAGGGGATTCAGGGTATATCGTGGCGGGAGAAAAGGAAGGACGCATCCCGTTCGGATCCGTCGCGGTATACCATGAGGACGGGACCATCTCCTCCCGGGACCCGTATCCGGATGAGCCCGCCAGGACTCCCGGGTGCAGTGAGACAGCGATCCCGATAGGCCCTGACAAGACCGTCATGGTCACCCAGTGCACCGTGCCCTTCGAACTGGTGCGCCAGGCTGCTGTCGTGAAACTTGATGCAGACGGCGGGATCTCCTGGATGAAGTCCTACGGGGGCCAGGGTCTTGAATCCGCATGGTCGGTCGTTGAAGCCCCGGATGATTCGGGATACCTCGTTGCCGGGTACGGGAGTGTGCCGGACGGTGACGGGAACAGGAGTAATTATATCGCGACAATCCGGATTGGACCCGATGGATCCGTGCTCCATACAACTATTCTTGACACAATCGAGTATTTCGGTGTTCCCCGTCTCCGATCGGACCCTGCCGGCTTTGACATGCTCTCTATCAATACCACGATCAGGGACGGGTCCATCATCAATACGCCCGTCGATGTGCGGCTCGATATCCAGGGTGCTCTCGTGGAGAAACAGCTTATCGATACCGGGATCATGATCACCTGGACGGAGGACGGCGGATACTTCTCTGCAGGGTTCCCTCTTGCCGGAGGGCAGTCCGCATCGATTTACGGGAAGGCAGGACCGAACAGGCTCCACGCGGTAAAAATTGGCCCGGGTGGGAACCAGGAATGGGACCGGGAGATTCCCGGTGTGCAGGTCACCAACGTACACAGAGTCATCCAGACTGCGGATGGAGGCTATGCTATCCTTGCAATCAGGGAGAATTACTGACACCATGAACGGAGAGGCGGGAGCAGCTGGCAGGTGAACCATCCTCCCGCTGATACAGAGCTGCCAGGGCAGGGAGGGATACCACTCAGGCTGGGGAGACACCGGATATCGCTGGAAACCGTCTCTCCCTGACTTCCCCGGTAAAAAACGTGAGAATCCACACCCGTGCGGTTGATTACACCAGGCTCCTGGGGAGGATACCGCGATGATACCAAGGGGGTTCTCCTGCCCTGGAAGAGACCCCGCCATACCTTTATGGAGGTCCGGACAGAACTACCGGAGTACATGCCTGCCAGATCCCCGGATACTTCCCCCCATCCCCGGCCAGCGGACGGGTACCAGGACTTCTCCATCCCGGTCCCCGAATGGTACAACTTCGGCAACGACGTCGTCGATGCATGGGCAAAAAAAGAGCCGGAAAAGACGGCGCTCCTCTGGGTAAACCAGCAGGGAGACGAGAAACGGTACAGTTTCGGGGATATACGGCGGGAATCCGATCTCGCTGCACGCCTCCTGCATGAGAGCGGGATCCGGAAAGGTGACCGGGTATTCATCATGCTCCCCCGTATCCCGGAATGGTGGATCCTCGTCGTCGCCCTGGTCAAGCGGGGTGCGGTCTTTGCCCCGTCACCCACCCTGCTGACCCCCCACGACATCGCCTACCGGCTCCGGACCGGCGGGTTTTCGCTGGTCATCACCGACCATGAGAATGCACCGAAAGTGCAGGAGGCGATCAGGGAAGGGTCGTTTGAGACACCCTGCATGGTGGTGGACGCCGAGATCCCGGGCTGGACCAGCTACCCGGGAGAGATGGCCAGGCTCTCCGCAGACCCGCAGGCAGGAGAGGCGCTGCCCCCGGTGAGGACGAGGTCGTCTGACCCGCTCCTGATCTTCTTCACCTCGGGAACGACCGGGAACCCGAAGATGGTGCTCCACGACCAGAGCTACCCCCTCGGCCACATCGTCACGGCACGCTTCTGGCAGGACCTGAAACCTTCAGACCTCCACTTCACCCTCTCGGATACCGGCTGGGCCAAGAACGCGTGGGGGAACCTGTTTGGCCAGTGGATCGAGGGGGCTGCGGTCTTCGTCTATGATATCCGGGGAAAATTCGATCCTGCCGAGATCCCGCCACTGATCGGGAAGTACGGGATCACGACGCTCTGCTGCCCACCTACGATCTACCGGATGCTCATCCTCCTCGACCTCTCCCCGCACAACCTCCCGAGCCTCCGCCACTGCGTGAGTGCAGGCGAACCTCTCAACCCCGGGGTGATCCGGACCTGGCAGGAGAAGACCGGGATCCGGATCTACGACGGCTACGGCCAGACCGAGACCGTGCTCTGCATCGGCACGTTCCCGGGGCGCGAATCCCCGCCCGGGTCCATGGGGAGACCGGCACCGGGCTGGCGGATCGAGCTCCATGACCGGCACGGCAGACCAGTCGGCGTCGACCGCGAGGGCAGGATCGCGATCGCGACCGAGCCCCGGCCCGTCGGGCTGTTCTCCGGGTATCTCGACAACGAGGCGGCGAACCGGAAATCCTTTGTCCACGGCTGGTACTATACCGATGACCGGGCCGCGATGGACGGGGACGGCAACTTCTGGTTCATCGGCCGGGACGACGATGTCATCAAGGCGTCAGGGTACCGCATCGGGCCGTTCGAGGTCGAGAGTGCACTCATCGAGCACCCGGCAGTCGCGGAGGCGGCCGTGGTAGGGTCCCCCGACCCGATCCGGGGACTGATCGTCAAGGCATTCGTGGTGCTCAGGCCCGGTTTTTCGCCATCCGACCGGCTCGCCTGCGATCTCCAGGAGCACGTGAAGATCG
>DUGL01000062.1 GCA_013331415.1 Methanoregulaceae archaeon
CATCGTTTCGTCTTCGTATCATGGCGGAATTACCGACCCTGTCCCTGATGTTGTCGTAAATACCACCGGGTCGCATATCGCACTTCTCATTGCACAGCGTGCCATACAGCAGGTAGTCCCGGGGAGGGCATATATCCCTGATACTCACAAAGGAGTGATGCCGTCCCTCTTTACGGGAGGATATGGATTACCATGGCGATCGCGATCGCCCCATAGAGGAGGCCTGTGCCTTTCCGGAGAATATCTGCGGGTGCACGCGGAGCCAGCTCCGCTCCGACAGCCCCGCCAATGACTGCACCTGCAGAGAAGATGAGTGCATAGGATGAATCGATCTGGCCAAGTGCCGCATGGATGCCCCCGCCGGCAGCCGAAGTGCAGAGGACCACGAGGGTTGAGGTGGCCGTGGCGAAGTGAACCGGCATCCCCGCAGCCACGAGAGCGGGGACATTGATCACCCCGCCACCAATTCCGATCAGCCCGCTTGCGAGACCTGCGCAGGTCCCCCATACCATGTAGTGAAGGTAGTAGATCCGGTTCCTGACCCTGAGGCAGAACCGGTCATTGCATACCTCTTCACGCGAGGGGCCCCGCGCAATGAGCAGGCCAAGCGGCAGGGCCGGGCAGAGGAGTTTCACCGCAAGAATACCAACTATTCCTGCAAAGAGTGCGCCAACCATGGCCCCGGGGATGAGCGCAGTCAGAGCTGCCCCGATGACCGCACCACCGACGCTTGGCACAATGAGCCAGAGGGCACTCTGGAAAAACACCCTCCCCTGCTTCAGGTATGAGACAGACGCTGAGAGGGTTGTGAAGATGATCACAACCAGGCTCGTCCCGACTGCTATCGTCGGATCAAGACCAAAAACAATGGTCAGCAGCGGTACATACAGGAACCCTCCACCGACCCCTGTCATTGCGGCTATGATTGCAGTGAGGAATGCAAGAGAGAATGCCATGATGACGAGGTACAGGGGTATCATGGTCCCCCACTCCCGGCAACCCTGGAGCAGGGCAGGGAGGGATCCTGGGAGAAACCGGTCTGACCGGGCCCTTTGGAGGATTCCCGTACCACAGGTTACCACACCTTCTGCTGCATACTCTTTGAATACATCCGGCGCCGGGCACGGTCCAGGTACTCCATCGCTTCGGTATCCCTCCCCATCTTTGAGAGGAGTATACCGATGTTGTTTAATGCGGTGAGATCCCGGGGATCACGTCCGAGAGCAGATTCGAATGCCTGGAGCGCGTCAGGATACCGCCCCAGCCCTGCAAGGGCCACACCCCTGTTCGCGTGCACTCCTGCCACACCCGGGTTGATCCTGATACAGGTATCATAAGATGCCAGGGCTTCCTCATACCGGCCGGAGTCAGAGAGACAGACCCCCCGGTTATACAGCGCCTTCGGATAGTTCGGGACGATCGAGAGGGTCATCTCATAGGATGCGATTGCTCCTGAAACATCCTCTTCCTGGTACATGCAGTTCCCCCTGATAAACCAGGCCTCGCAGTGCGAAGGGTCAAGGAAGACTGCCCCTGATTCCAGGGGTGACTGCTTAAATCCGACGTCTCCTGCCGCATCATGCTGATCAGTGTTCATGCCCGGCGCCACGCGTACAGTGATCAGGCGGGTGACTACTAAAACTCTTGTCTTACCGGGTAGCTGTCACCGGTCTCTGACGGCGCCCTTCCGATACCGGAGAAGGAGGACCACAGCAAGGACAGACAGGATTACAGTCACAAGGAGTCCCCAGCCAACCAGGGGATATGACCGGATCAGGCTGATGAAAAGTTCTGAGCCGAGGGCGATCAGCAGGCAGCCTGAGAATGCACCGATACCGATTGCGACAAGCACTTTCAGGGGAGGAAGACCCAGTATCCTCCCGACAACCGAGGCACCGACCCCGCCTGTGCCCTGGAAAGGGAACATGACAAAGAGAACCACCCCGGTGAAGTAGAGGTGCTCCAGCCACGGGCGCCGGTCAAGGAACTTCTCCCGTCTCTCAAGAAAGCGGAGGATCCAGGGGCCGAGCAGGGGAAACCGAACGGCCACATCAAAATTTAATGCCATGAACATCCCGGAGAAGATATCCACGAGCGCAATCGAGAGCGTCATCACCTGCCAGGAAAACCCCAGCGCTATGCCGAGGGGTATTACCGTCTCTTTTCCTGCCGGCGGGAAGAGGTAGGCGAGCATGAGCCCGCCAAGGATGAGCGCTTCATCATGGGGGAGGAAGGTATAGCAGATCCCAAAATACAGGAAACCCAGCGCAAAGGGGAGGATAAAGCGCACCAACGCCAGTATTGGCGGGGGGATGGGAGGGCTACGGCATGCTGTCTCTTGAGGTTCGCTCTCGTGCTGCATCAGGAATTTAAGATATATGCGCGGTGCTGCAATAAAAAAAGGGGGGGGCTATGAGGCAGGAGAACTGCCCGGGATCCAACCGGGAACCATGGGTATCCTGGCAAGGGCAGAGCAGGGTATTTCCCTGATCACCGCGATAACGCCCCTGAGGAGTGGTGCCTCACGGTCATGGGATGGAGGGTAATTTCCCCATACCGCACCGATCATATCTGTCATCCCATCCCAATTTATAAGGAAAATGACGGCCCCATGTTCACTGACCACACTACCAGGAGATGGCTCACACAGGGAATGTGGCCCTGCTGATTCATCCCGGAGGGAATTACGATGAACAGGCACCGGGAACAGGGAAGAGATCTGCAGCAGTACGCCATCCGGCTCTTTGGGCCGGATGATTTTGCCAGGGTCTGCGTACTTGAGGAGGGAGAGAACGGGGCTCCCTACCCGGCAGCGGTATTCATCCGCCAGGCATCCCAGCTCTACCCCCTTACATTCTTTGTTTCCGAATCCGGTTCGTCCATTTCAGGATATACTATCGGCGCAATCTCCCAGGATGCCCCTTCCGATGCATGGGTTCTGCGCCTGAAGGTGGCACCCCATTACCGCCAGATGCGGGTTGGATCTGCCCTCCTGCAGGCGCTCGTTGCCGCGCTGAGAGGGAAGGGGGTTGATACCATCTGCCTCTCGGTTTCCCCGGAAAATGCTCCTGCACGTGCACTGTACCAAAAATTTGGATTTACAGTGATCGCAACGGAACCAGGGTATTTCGGTGATGGTCAGGATCGCTGTATCATGATTCTCAGGGTATGAGCGCCACCCTCATCGGAATGAAGAGACCACTGGTCCGGGACTAAAATCTCCGGGTTGGAGGAGGGAATCTCATCGCTTTCTCCCCATGAAGAAGAGCACAACCACCACTGCACCTGCCAGGGGGAGGATACCCTGGCCGGTTGTCGTAGGGACTGGTGAGAGTGCCCCATGGACCTGTACAGCCTGGCCTGGTGCGACAGATAACGAGGATGCGTAGTCAGAATATCCCGGGAGCCGGAGTACCAGCGAATGGGTGCCTGCCTCCACTGACGGGATGGTCAGCGGGGTGATACCGATGCAGGCATTGTCAAGGAAGATGTTTGCCCCCTGTGGGTCGGACGTTATCAGGAGCGTTCCACTACGGGAAGGATAGGCTGCTGCGACGAGCTTGGCATTCACCCTCGTAACCCTGCCTGCCTGCACCTCGACAGAGGATGTGAAGTCCTGGTAATTCGCCAGCTGGAGGAGGAGGGTATAGGTCCCGGGGAGTATCCCGGTCAGGTCAAGCAGGTCACCGGCCTGGGTATTTCCCTTGTATACCCCGTCAAGAGATACCGAGGCGCCGGGCGGCTCAGATGCAATCACCAGATCACCGGTGGTTCGTACAGGCGGCACCGTCAACTGCTCACTGATAGTGGCCACCCCGTTCTCGGGGACGTTGATGGTCCCGGCCCATTCCTGGTATCCTGCAAGCCGGAGCTGGACATAGTGGGGACCTGCCGCAAGGTTTCCGATTGTTGCCGAGGTATACCCGCTGTAAAACCCGTCAATATAGATATCCGCACCTCCTGGAGAGCTCGTTACCTGGAGAATACCGGTCCGTGAGAGGAGAACCAACTGTACATCTGCCGTGACGGTCCCCTGGGGCGGGACGGTGACCAAGGTGAGGAATGGCTGGTACCCGGAGAGAAAGGCACGTACCACGTGGCTGCCTGCAGAGAGGTCCGAATACGTCCAGGGGGCCTGCTGTCCCATACCCCCATCGATAGTGATGAGTGCGCCCTGCGGAGAGGAGGTGACAATCAGCGTTCCCGTATCTGTGCTCCGCTCGAGTACAGCATAGACTGCCTGTGTCTGTCCGGCCTGCATGGGCGGGGGAAAGGTCTGTGCAAACGGGAAGAATCCGGTTTTTGATACCGTGATGGTATGAGAGGGGGTGGCGGTTATGGACACCGGAACCGTGATTGGGGTATTGCCCCGGTAAATTCCATCCATGATCACCTGAGCGTCACCGGGATCGGAATCAATCAGAAAATAACCGGTATCGCCACCGGGAACAGCCTGGCCTGAAGCAGGAGTGCCCAGGCAGAGGAACATGAGGAAGAGGATCAGGGAGAACAGGAAACAGCTGCGCATGATAAGTGGAATTTTCTTTTTGCTATTTAATCCTTAACCCTGCATACCTCATTCAGGCAGCTCCTGCGGTATCGATAAAAACCTTGACTGCCCAATGACTGCATAGAGGGGATCCAGGATGCTTGAAAACCTGAACAAATTCGAGCGGTATATCTACTACGCCCTGATGATCATGCTTGCCGGGGTCATACTCTTTGGTGTGCTCGAACTGGCGTTCATCCTCGTCGCTTCCCTTTTTACTGATACGGCGTTCCGGCTCTCGCACCATGAGATACTGCAGATCTTTGGGTACTTCCTGCTGATCCTGATAGGCATCGAACTGCTCGAGACTATCAAGGCATACCTCATAAAAAACGAGATCCAGGTCGAGATCATCATCCTCGTCGCAATCATCGCAGTCGCACGGAAGATCATCCTCCTCGACCCGTTTTTGGAGGGGGCAGAAGCATTCCAGGCACCCGAGATAATCGCACTGGGAGGAGTCATCATCGCACTCGCTGCGTCCTACTATCTTATTAAAAAGCGGTCCGAGGGAGCTTGATCGGGTATGCTCTTTCAGGCAGGGTGAGCGGGTAATCCTCCTGACCCACATGCCAGGGAGGAACACCTGCCCGCATCATCACCCACAATGAACGTTGCGCTCTGCAGGGGCATTCCTCCCGTACGCCAGGGGGAGTTTCCATCCCTCGGAAATTCTGCCGGTTTCAACCCCGGGATTACCGCGAAGGGGCACCTGATCATGCCAGAATTGTGTATCATCGCTCCCATGCTCCGGCCCGTGTTCCAGAAGACCGGCAGTATCGGCAGAGGATGCACATTCCGGGTCTCCTTCCTGAGGAGAGGGGTGTGCTCCGAAGGAGATATGTGGAACGAGGATATACGTACCTGTGCGTATGGCAGTGCACCCCAGTATCCCCGGGAATGTCCCGGCCTGTTACTCTCCGGAGGATTATGCTGCAATCCGTGAACTATGTGCACGACTCAGTCTCTTGAGGAGCCAGGGGGATCTTGGCAGCGCGATCGCCCAGGTGCTCCAGCGATATACCATCTTCGACCTGCAGGTCATCTGCGGCAGGCTTCATCACGAGGTAGATCGCCTCCCATCCCCGTACCGTGAGGCGGTCCGGCCGTACTTTGTGGATCAGGTCTTTGGATCGCACCANNCAGGTGCTCCTGATGCAGCGGAACAGGGCTTTCCCGAGAATGAATGCCCCGGTGCGGGACCCTGCGCTCCTGGATGAATTTCTCCGCATGATTCCTGATGCATGCTTCCGGCATGAGAACCATCCTCAGTATATCCCTGAGTTCAATTCCCCGTACCAGGGTCTCTTCTATTACCTGATGGCTGTTTTCTCGATGTTTGTCCTTGAGGAGCCCGGTCACCCGGTCGGGATGCCGTTTCCGGGAGGGTTCCGGGTGGAGAAACAGGGTCAGACGTTCACCTGCCCTGTTCGCGATAAGGAGCGCGAAGTGCCCCATTCCATCTGCAACTTCTGCCCTGCAAAGCAGAGCGAGGTTCCCTCAGTGAGTTGAGTTCGTGCACCCTCTCTGCTGCTCTGTATTCCAGGTATGTCAGAAATTGACCTGACCGGATAGTGTCCCCCTTCAGGGCAGTATTGCTCAAGTTTCCCCATGGTCAACACCGGGTATCCTCTCCGAATTGAAAAGAAGATACAATATAGCCCTGAAAACCCCCGGGCCCTGTCACCCGGGATAGGTTAATCTGCCGGTGCGCGGCATTGTACTGAATGGAGTTGTGCCTATGCTCAACAGCGGAACGATGAGTGCAGAGGCAAAGATCGGCAGGATACTGATCCTCGTATCCGTGGTCATCGGCATCCTGGCCATCATCTTCCTCGGGTCTCTCATTATGCTGGCCTGGCCCTCGGGAGGGATGAACGGATTCGGGATCATGATGGTGATCCCGGTATGGATCCTGATCTCGCTCGTGTTGCTTAAGCTGGCTGGACTGGCCCTCGGTATTACTGCCCTGTACTATTCAGGAAAGAACGAGCTCACGATGGCAGGGATCCTTGCTGCGGTCTCATCCGTGCTGCCCCCCCTCGACCTGATCATGCTGATTGGCGGGATATTCTGTCTCATCAGCAGGGAGGCCAATGAACCGAAAATGCCCCCGCCACCACCCTGACGAGCATCCGGCCTGTTTTTACAGCCCTTCAAGCACGTTCCGGTACAGGTCAAGCTGGACTGCACCCTCCTCCCTGGTCATTCCCGACGCCCCATACACGATAAATGACGGGAGCACCGTCATCCCGCACAACGTAAAGACGCCATGGGTCAGCGGTGAGAGATACCGGTGAAGATCCCCATGGACGCCGTCCTCGCTGTACATCTCCCTGCTCGACCCTGTCGTTGCAACGAACATTGCTTTCTTCCCCTTCAGGAGCCCCTCCGCATAGACCTTCCCCCGGGCAATATCGACAACGAGTCCCTGGACAAAGACCCGGTCTATCCATCCCTTCAGGATTGCAGGTATCGATGACCACCAGACCGGGAACTGGAAGATGATGAGATCTGCCCATGCTATCTTCTCTATCTCCTCCTGGATGTCCGGAGCGAGACTGCCGGTCCTGACACCATAGATCTGTTCAAGAGCAGGGTCAAAATGATCAGGATCCTGGCGCATCCGAAAATCCTGGGGATCCAGCACAGCTTTGAACCTGATGGCATACAGGTTTGATGCCTTCACGGTATGCCCCCGGGCTGCAAGTGTCACCATTGCTACGTCCTTCAGGGCACCATTGAACGAGCGTGGTTCCGGATGAGCATAGATATACAGCACATTCACAGACTTTTCACCAGAACCATTCTTCAGCTGCACCGGTAAAGAGGTTTTCGCGCGGCAGGGCAGCTCCATGGCCAATCAGACGTCGCTGTAACCACGGCTCTGCAGCCCGGGCCAAAGAATTGAATTATTGGGGGGAACCGGGCGAACGTCCCCCGGTACCCGGGATGGCTGTCGGTTCATTGCTCCGGCAGCGGGTCCTGCGCCATAATCAGTTCGTCCTGTGGGGGACGCCTCTGCACATCCCTCGCAGGAATTCACGGTTTTACGACAAGGGTTGACACCGGGCTGTGGGCGACGACAAACGTGCTCACGCTCCCGGTGAGCATCCGTTCGACCTGGCTCTTTCCAACGGAACCGAGAACAATGAGGTCAGCGTTGATCCGGGCTGCAAGCTCCACGATGGTATTGCCGGGATGCCCCCGCTCCCGGTGAATCGCTGCCGTACAACCTTTCCGGTCAATCTCCTGGCTTGCCTCACTGAGGAAGGCAGCTGATTCCTCTTCGAGTTCCCGGATCGCCAGTTGCCGTGTCACATCCCCTTCCGACCAGCCCGACTGGATAACGTAGACGAGGTGAAGCGCTGCATCGTATCGCAGAGCGAGATCGGTTGCTTTTGCAAGCACTTCCCGGGTAATGGGCGATCCATCAACCGCCACCAGGAGTGTACGCCACATAGGAGCTAGCACCAGCGAATGATTGCCTATCGGGGATAATAAGGGTATCGCCAGGGTATCACGGGCGGTATCAGGGGGGCCCCCCGCTCTTCTTCACCTGTTTCAAAGCTGCCCGCGCAGCCTCCTGCGTTGCCTCACCCTTGTTCTTCCCACGGCCCCGTCCAAGAGGGATATCCCCCACAGCCACGACATACGAAAACACCGGTGCATGATCATCACCGTCCCGTTCTACCAGTTCATAAACAGGGAGCGGCATTTCCCGTTTCTGGAGGTACTCCTGGAGCTCCTTCTTGTAATTTTTTTCCGTGGAATAATTGAGAATATCATCTGAAAAGAGCGAGTATACCATGTTTTTTGCGCTTTCGAGGCCGGCATCCAGGTAGAGCGCCGCGATGAACGCTTCCAGTGCCCCGGCGATGATACCGGGGGTCTTCTCCTGCCGGCAGCCGACGCGGATCATATCAGTGAAGCCGATACCTGCGGTTGCGATCATGGCCGCAAGGTTCTGGTTTCTCGCAAATTCCATCCGGGCCGAGAGAATTCCTTCAGGATCGCCAGACCCCCGGAAGAGGATCTCGGCAACCACGAGGTTGAGCACCCTGTCACCGAGAAATTCGAGCCGTTCGTTATCAGGATACTGCCCGGAATCGCCCTGCTCGTGAGCATATGATCGGTGGGTGAGCGCTGCATCGTACCATGCAAGGCTGGCTGCCGGGACATGTGCTCTCCCTATCTCCGGGCGTCCCAGGAACCTGCGAATTGCTGCTTGCCGATCGGTATCCTCCTGCACAGACTTTCCCTCACGTACGGTCTCCCTGCGGAATAATGAATCATTGGATGGGGGGAACCTTCTCCTCGCGTGAAGGGAACCACATCGATGTGGCAGCGGGAGACGGGTATACTGCCTGGTTTCCCATGAACGCGTGTCACGATATTTTCCGGGTATACCCGAAAGCCAGAGGCGGGGTAACAGACGGACATCATGCGATGATCGCAGAGCATTCCCTTGTTCCTGAACGAGAGAATCTGAGAGTACTGGTTCGTTTTATGCCCTGCCTGACACCAGTTCGTGCACCTGTTGCCCGGTCTTGTCCAGGGAGGGTACAGGCACGGTTCACGTAAACCAGGGGCACGATCTCTGATCTTTCTCCACCTTCTGTTGCCAGGGAAAATCCAGCAGGTCGGCCTCTTATGATGCCCGATACCGGTCCCCCGTTTTCATTGCATTTCCCTGCCTGACAAGTTCCTCTGCGGCGTCGGACAGGTCACTAAGCGAAGCCTGCATCTGAAATCGCTCCCGGAGTGCAACACCAATTTCGGCAAGGGATGCCGGTATGGGGGTGAGCACGAGTTGCAGGAACCCGGTCAGATCTTCATGCAGCGCCCATGGGTATACGATCCATCGCCATTCATGGACCGGTTCAGCAAAGTAATCGGGACAGAAACTGGAGGTGTCCTTGTGGTGGAGCACCCCGGTGCGGATGCTTGCCGGCTCCTGGCGCTCCAGATACTCGACCGTGGCCATGAGGGTCTTTCCCGTATCGGTTACATCATCAATCACGAGCAGGTTCATCCCGGTGACCGGGATGGACAGGGGGAACCGCACCAGCGCGCTCTCACTGCACCGGGCAGCAGGGCCCCAGTGCTCGACCCGGATGCTGGTAAGCTGGGTGGTGAGGAGGGAGTCACAGACCACGCGCGCAGGTACGTAACCGCCTCTGCCAATTGCGATGACCAGGTCCGGGAGGGGCGTGTCCTCTTTGACCAACCATGCCAGTTTTTTTGCCAGGAGCACCGACTCTTCCCATGAGACAAGGTATACCGGGAACTGATCAGGAATCATAGAGACAGGTACTGATGCACATCCTTGTATTGTTTTTCCGGGGATCCGTATACCAGGAACATGAGGTATATCGTACATACAACCAGGGAGAGCAACGATCAGCAGGTGTGACCGGATTCGGTATCGCATGACCGGAGATCTCTTCACGGGTATCCGGGTACAGCCGGTGGAGATGAGGAACAGCGGGGAACAGGGAACCGCGATTGAGATTGTATCCCGGCTTGCTTCGCACGGGTTTGCCCGGGCAAGATCTGAAATCCTTGCAGAGGATATCGGGGAACTGTGTGATGATGGCTGCTGACTGCCCTGCCCTTGGGAAATAATGTTGGGATTTCTCGAAAGCAATGCTGACGCGATTGAAATCCCCGGCATACCCCTTTTCAGGATACTCCACGGCTGCAGACATCACTCGAACAACTTTGCCGGATCATCATCGCGTATCTTTACCCCCTGCTCTTGGCGGACATCGATCACCTTTGCCG
>DUGL01000008.1:0-6560 GCA_013331415.1 Methanoregulaceae archaeon
CTCTCCCTCCTTAACGTATCGCACTATAGGGTTTATGACAGGAAAAGAGCCGTATCTTCA
Organism: Methanoregulaceae archaeon; assembly: GCA_013331415.1. Classification (GTDB taxonomy): domain Archaea; phylum Halobacteriota; class Methanomicrobia; order Methanomicrobiales; family Methanospirillaceae; genus UBA9949; species UBA9949 sp10516u. Next base: position 61 of record DUGL01000008.1, read on the forward strand.
CATTCTGAAATAACCTTCAATTCTCCCTGCATTTGCAGTTTCCGGACGTTGATTAAGATTTTTAAACGATGCCCTGTTCCGGCACATCTCTTTTTGGCCCTGCCCGCGGCTGCCTGCCTGTGGTTTTCTGACCTCTCGCAGTGCGCTGCAGTCCACGGTTACAAAGGAGCCCTGGTACTTCGTTCGTCTTCCCTGCAGCCTCTCTTCCAGCGCCGGTAGCCTGCACCTCTTTATAACACCGGGGAACGAATAGCTAGGCAATGAAGGCACGCCTTGACGGGTCTTTTGTCCGTATCGTGAGCGGCGGACGCTCCCTCTACGACCAGAGCGGGTACGGGAGACCTGAAGAGGGGGGACTCAGGCTTGCACCGGAAGAGGCCTGTTATCTCCTGAACCGGAAGCGAATCGAGATCGCGGGGTATGACTTTGACCGCCTCTTCGCATACTTTGCCCGGACTCCCGGGTTTTTACGGACATTTCTTGTGTACCGTGACCTGCGGGAGCGGGGATATGCGGTCCAGACCGGACCCCACGATTTCCGCGTCTTCCGGAGGGGACAACGGCCCGGGAGCGGGCACTCCCAGTACATGGTCCGGGTCCTCTCGGAGCGTGACCTCGTTGATTTTTCCCGGATGATACAGGAGACACGATCATCCTCTGACATGCGCAAACAGCACATCCTCGCCATCGTCGATGACGAGAGCGAACTTACGTACTACGAGATAAAAGTACAGCCCCTTCGGGATGTTGCACAGAAGGCAGGTATACCGATCCTTGAGGGGGTGCTCGTCGGGATATCTGCAATTATCCACCCATCTTTGGAAGAACGGGAATGCCTCTCAACATTTGGTATGTCCCTTGACGACGAGCGGCTGGTTCTCTCGCCGCTCGAGATCCTGTATCTCAGTTGCCAGGGGGCACTCGCACTTCGGAATGAGAAGGGGGTTATCAGTACTGACCAGTTCTTTGCGATGGTCTCTGCAGGGGACCCTGAACTGACACAGAAGGCAGCGGTCTATTCCGATCTCCGGCAGCGAGGATTTATTCCTCGTACCGGGTACAAGTTCGGGCACCATTTCCGCGTCTACTCAGGAGAGAAGCTCCATTCCGAGATGCTCGTCCATGCCGTTGCCGTGGAAGAGCAGCTCCCGATGAGCACCATCTCGCGATCAGTTCGCCTCGCTCACAGTGTGAAAAAGAAGATGTTGTTTGCAGCACAAGATACAAGAGAAATCCAGTATATTGAATTTGCCCGGATAAAACTGTGAGCGTGCTCCATGGAAGAGATGAACCCCTGGTCAAGCCAGCCGACTGTCGATTTGGCAAAACTCTTTTCTGACTTCGGTATCGAGCCGATAGAAAACGTTCTCGACCTGCTCCCTGAGGTACCCTTTTTCATGCGAAGGGGAATCGTCATCGGCCACCGTGACTACGGGCAAATTGCCATGTGTATCCGTGAAAATCGCCCGTTCCATATTCTCACCGGGTTCATGCCCTCCGGCCACCCGCACCTCGGGCACCTGATGGTTATGAAGGAGGTGGTCTGGCATGTGCAGCAGGGAGGCAACGGGTATATCACGATCGCTGACCGCGAGGCGCATGCCGTGCGGGACACCAGCTGGGCAAAGTGTGAAGCGTACGGAAGGGAGTACCTCGCCTGCCTCTATGCGCTCGGGTTTGAAGGGAAGACGTACTTCCAGAGCAGGAACAACCGGCTCAAGGATCTCGCGTTCGAGTCCTCGATACGGGTAAACTACTCGGAACTCCAGGCCATCTACGGATTTTCTTCCGAGACATCTCTCGGGCACATGATGAGCGTGATCACCCAGGTCGCCGATATCCTGTATCCCCAGGTGGAGAGCATCCCGGCGCCAACCGTGGTCCCGGTGGGCGTGGACCAGGACCCGCACATCAGGCTCACGAGGGGTGTAGCCCACAAGCTCAGGATGTTTACCGTTGAGGAACGGGAAGGGTACATCAGTGTACGTTCAAAGAATGCCCCTTCCGGAGCACTCGAAGCGGTGCATGCCCGGTATCCCGGGTCCCGGAAATACGAGGGTCACGTAGACATCCACGGTGGCACCTGTGCCGATGTGAGTGCCACGGTCCGTGGTATCGAGCTCGCTTCAGGGGGTTTCGGCTTTGTTACCCCTTCCGCAACGTACCACCAGTTCATCCCCGGGCTCCAGGGTGGTAAGATGTCGAGCAGTATCCCGGAGAGTACCATAAGTTTCAGTGAGCCCGATGAGATCGTGAAGAAGAAGGTGATGGCTGCACTGACTGGTGGCAGGGCAACCCTTGCCGAACAGCGGGAGAACGGGGGAGAGCCCGAACGGTGCCCCCTGTTCCTCCTCAACCTGTTCCACATGGTGGATGATGACCGGGAGCTTGCCGAGCTCCGGCAGAAGTGCCGGACCGGGCAGATGATGTGTGGTCAGTGCAAGAAGGAGACCGCAGAACGGGTTCTCTCGTTCATCCACGATATGCGGGAGAAGATGGCAGCCGTGGAACATCTGATAGAGCGGTGATCGAAATGGACCTGACACAGAACGAAAAACGCCTCCTGGCAGCACTGGGAAATACGGGGGATGCCGATCCGGCTGCCCTCGCAGATACGCTGTCGGTGCCGGAAGATGCGGTGATCCAGTACGCGCATCTCCTCGAAGACCGGGGTCTTGCGACCATCGAACGCACGGTCGTGACCGACTATGAACTGACCGATGAAGGGAAGCGCTATGCAGAGGAGGGTCTCCCTGAGCGCCAGCTCCTCGAGAGTTTTGGATCGCGTATTCCCCTTGCAGAACTCTCCCTGCATCCTCTCTCACGGATAGGGATTGGACATCTGCGGAAGAAAGGGTGGGTCACTATCAGGGACGGGATTGTCGAAAAGAGCCCCGCGATTGCCCCTGGTGACGATGAACGGGCTTTGCAGGATCCCTCCTCAAACGAGAAAGGGATCCCGGAACTCAGGAAAAGGGGCCTCGTGACCGGGACAGAGACCGTTACCTACCGGATCTCCCTCACCCCGGCCGGGTCAGTACTGGTCAGGTCAGGAATCGATACCAGGGAAGAGGTGGGAACCCTGACAAGAGAGCAGATCATCTCCCGGGAATGGCAGTCCCTTCCCCTCCGGAAATACAACATCGGGAAACGACCCCGCCGGGTATACCCGGGCAAGCTCCATCCCTACCAGCGGCTGATCGAGGAGATGCGCCAGATCCTGCTGCAGATGGGCTTCACCGAGATCTACGGAGGTCTCGTCCAGAGTGCATTCTGGAATTTTGATGCGCTCTTCCAGCCCCAGGACCACCCCGCCCGCGAGATGCAGGACACGTTCTACCTGAAGGAGCGGGTCACCCTTCCCTGCGACTTCGGGAAGGTGCGGGACATGCACCTCCACGGCGGGACGACCTCGTCAACCGGCTGGGGAGGGAAATGGAGCGAGGAGAAAGCTGCACAGTGTGTACTCCGGACCCACTCCACCAGTCTCTCGATCCGGCACCTGGCTGACCATACGAGACCCCCGGTGAAAGCGTTCTGCATCAGCCGGGTGTACCGGCGCGAGGCAATAGACCCCACCCACCTGCCCGAGTTTGAGCAGCTCGAGGGGATCGTGATGGATGAGGGGGTGAACTTCTCCCACCTCCTTGGCTACCTGAAAGAGTTCTACCGGAGGATGGGCTTTTCTGACGTGCGATTCCGGCCCGGCTACTTTCCCTATACCGAACCGAGCGTGGAACCGGAGGTCTATGTCCCCTCGCTTGGCTGGGTGGAGATGGGGGGTGCAGGCATATTCCGGGAAGAGGTCACCGCACCGCTCGGGCTCACCTGCCCGGTCCTTGCATGGGGGCTCGGCGTGAGCCGGATCGCAATGCTCAGGCTCGGGTTAAAGGACCTGCGACTCCTTTACCGGAGTGACATCGACTGGGTCAGGGATCAGCCCTCGCTGATCCCTGATCTGCAGGGAGGGACGTGAGCATGGCAATTATCTCCCTCTCCTACCGGTACCTTGAGCGGCTCACCGGGGCAGACCGCGACCTTATCCTCTCGCGCCTCCCCATGATCGGCTCTGACATGGAGCGGGTGGAGGATGATCACTGCGATGTCGAGTTCTTCCCGAACCGGCCCGATCTCTTCTCTGTTGAAGGGGTTGCCCGGGCGATGCGCGGGTTCCTCGGGATCGAGACCGGGCTGCCGGACTACCCGGTGACCCCGTCCGGGATCCGGTTCACCGTGGACCCTGCCCTCGGCCCGATACGCCCATACCTCGGCTCTGCGGTCATACGGGGCGTCTCCTTTGACGACGAGTCGATCCTCTCGATCATGGCGCTCCAGGAAGCCCTCCACTGGGCGGTGGGCAGGGGCAGGAGCAAGGTTGCCATCGGTATCCATGACCTGGATGCGGTTACTCCACCGTTCCACTACCGTGCCGCTGAACGGAGCCACCGGTTCGTCCCGCTCGATTTCACGGAAGAGATGACGATGGAGGAGATCCTCTCGGTCCATCCCAAGGGAAAGATGTATTCCTCTATTGTGAACGACTTCCCCCGGTTCCCCCTCATCACCGATGACCGCGGCCAGGTTCTCTCCTTCCCTCCCATCATCAACGGGGAACTGACACGGGTGACAACGGAGACAAAGAACCTGCTCCTCGACACAACCGGGACTGATGAGCGGGCAGTACGGACAGCGGTCACTATCATCTGCACAGCTATGGCAGAGTCAGGTGCCACGATCGAGAGTGTCTCTGTTGAAGGGACGCAATGGCCGGACCTGCGCCCGCAGACCCGGTACGTGCATGCCGGGGAATGCAACCGTCTTCTCGGGACAACGCTCTCCCAGGAAGAACTGTCAGCACTCCTGCACAAGATGCGGTTTGGAGCAGCGCCTGCAGCTGACGGGGCGATCAGGGTTGACGTGCCCTGTTACCGTGCGGACATCATGCATGACTGGGATATCTTTGAAGACGTTGCCATCGCGTACGGGTATGAACACTTCCCTGCGGGGATATCCCCGACGTTTGCGATCGGGACTCCGCACCCGGTCAGCGTGATCTCCGGGGTGGTCCGGCAGGTGATGACCGGGTTCGGTTTCCTCGAGGTGATCCCGTTCACCCTCTCGAACGAGGAGGTGATGTACACCAGGATGCAACGAACTGCGCCCGCCGGTGTCACCAGGGTCCTCTATCCCATCACCGAGGATCATACGCTGGTCCGCACCGATCTGCTCCCGCTCCTCCTGGAGATCTGCCAGTTCAACCGCCACCGTGAACTTCCCCAGCGGATCTTCTGCGTAGGCGACGTTGTCTCTGACCTTGCCACGTACCAGAAGCTGGCATGGCTGAGCATCCATCCCGGGGCTGACTTCTCCGAAGCCTACGCAACGGCGGATGCCTTCTGTCATGAGCTTGGGCTGGCAATCACGGTGCAGGAATCGGAGGACCCCGCGTTTCTTGGGGGAAGACGGGGTGCGATCATGGTGAACGGTATGCCTGCCGGGGTATTTGGGGAGATTAACCCCGGCGTCCTGAATGGATTCGAGCTGGAGCACCCGGTTGCAGCGATGGAACTCGACCTCAGAGTCGTACCGGGATACCCCGCCCTGCCAGGTACTCCTTGACCTGGCGGACGGTATACTCGCCGTAATGGAAGACGCTTGCCGCAAGGCAGGCGTCGGCTTTTCCCTCCACGAACCCCTCGTAAAAGTGTTCCAGGGTGCCGACCCCGCCACTGGCAATGACCGGGACGCCGACCGCTTCGGCGATTGCCCTCGTGATCGGGATATCAAACCCGTTCTTCGTGCCGTCCGTCTCCATGCTGGTCAGGAGGATCTCGCCTGCTCCCCGCGCTTCTGCATCCACTGCCCAGGCCACGGCATCGATCCCGGTTGGTTTACTCCCGCCGTAGATCACGACCTCGTACCAGCAGCTCGAACCATCGGGGAGGTCAATTGGTGTGGCATCAGGATTTTTATCGAAGCTCCTCCGCACATCTTCTGCAAGCACGATACACTGGGTGCCGAACCGCTGGGCCCCTTTGTTGATCAGGGGGGGGTCAAGCACGGCGCTCGTGTTGATGCTCACCTTGTCTGCACCGGCACGGAGGAGCTGCTGTATGTCACTGACGTTCCGGATACCGCCCCCGACCGTGAGGGGAAGGAAGAGCTGGTCGGCAGCACGGCTGATAACCTCGAGCATCGTTCCCCGGTGTTCCTTGGAAGCGGTAATATCGAGGAAGACCACCTCGTCTGCTCCCTGCTCGTTATATCGCTGTGCAAGTTCAACAGGATCGCCGGCGTCCCGGAGTGAGATAAAGTGCGTCCCCTTTACCACGCGGCCGTCCTTGAGGTCAAGGCACGGGATGATACGCCTCGTAAGTACCATAGGACATAGTCTGGTCCGGGAGCATCATCATCCTTTTGAACGGAATGCAAGGGGGGATCACGATGCCAGCCAGGTCGAGGAGCAGGAACCCTGCCACCGGTGGTCTGCCCGCGATTCC
>DUGL01000008.1:6602-6975 GCA_013331415.1 Methanoregulaceae archaeon
GTATAGGCGGGAAGACGCTGGCCGGCGCGATGCGCGGTCCGGACAATTTCGCTGACGGTGCAGGAACGATGAGAACAGGTATGCAGAAGATAGAATGGGCACGCCAGTACATGCCGGTGCTGGGTGCAATCAGGGAACGATTTGAGCAGGAGCGACCGCTTGAAGGGGTCAGGGTCGGTATGGCGCTCCACGTTGAGGCGAAGACCGCAAACCTTGTCATGACGCTTGTCGCAGGAGGTGCGCAGGTCTTCATTACCGGGTGTAACCCCCTCTCCACCCAGGACGATGTCGCGCTGGCCCTTGCCTCAATCGATGGCGTTGAGTGCTATGCGAAGCGTGGCGCCACCGTCGAAGAATACTACCAGGCCATCGA
>DUGL01000008.1:7084-7666 GCA_013331415.1 Methanoregulaceae archaeon
TTCCCGGTCATTGCGGTCAACGATACCCCGATGAAACGGTTCTTTGACAATGTCCATGGGACCGGGGAGAGTGCGCTCACCGCGATCATGGTGACCACCAATGTCCTGATCGCGGGTAAATGCATCGTGGTTGCAGGGTACGGGTTCTGCGGGCGGGGCCTTGCCCGCAAGCTCCACGGGCTCGGAGCCCGGGTGGTGGTGACCGAGATCGACTCGCGCCGTGCCCTTGAGGCGTACATGGACGGGTTCCTGGTCATGCCCATGGACGAAGCAGCAGCGGCCGGCGAGATCTTCATCACCACGACCGGGAATACCTCGGTCATCACCAGCCGCCATTTTCCCGCGATGCGCGACGGGGTGATCCTTGCCAATGCCGGGCATTTCAACGTGGAAATTGACGTGAAGTGGCTGGAAGACCATGCGACCCGGATCGAACGCAGGGATGGTATCGACAGCTACACGCTTGGGAAAAAGATGGTGCATGTGCTTGCAGAGGGAAGGCTCGTGAACCTTGCCATCCCGAAAGGGATGGGTCATCCTGTAGAGGTGATGGACCTGAGCTTTGCACTCCAGGCACTCTGT
>DUGL01000162.1 GCA_013331415.1 Methanoregulaceae archaeon
TGATAGCCCTGTCTGTATCCATCACAGGTATCACAGCACTCGTTGTCATCGGAACCGCGATGCTGCTTGTCACCACTCCCGCACCACCGGACTCAGTTCACCTGCCTCACCCGGTAGCGTTCCGGGTCGGGACACAATCATATGACGGCCACATCATATTCTGGTATATCCCGTCATATGATCATTCTATTCCGGGAGATGGATGCCGCCCATACAGCGTGAGCTCCATGCTCTACGAGAACGCAACCATGCTTGCGTCCATTGACCAGGTACGTCACGAGATCTCTGGATTGGAACCCCTGCACCTGATGGCCCCCTGCAACCCCGGGGATACCTGTTCCCTGGCCAGGGTCATCCGGTCACCTGACGGCAGGGGACTCCACAACAGAACTACCGCGATCCGGCCGGGTGAAACCTGCAGATCTGCACCAGAGCGGATCTCTTCAGGGCTCTAACAGAGGGTTTTTAAAAAAACCCGGCCGATAAGATACGAACAGGTACACTACCATGGGAGACGATACCGATGATATCGAGATGCTGCACCTTGCCCGGTGGGATACCCGGTTCTGGGCATGGCTGATCGATTTCATCCTGATAAACCTGGTGCTGAACATCTTCTCGAATCCCTTCGGTTTTTTCCAGGGCATCCTGACCCTTGAACCATATGGATACTTCATCAGGAGCACCGGTTTTCTCCTCTACTGGACGATCATGGAAGGGTATGCAGGCCAGTCGGTGGGCAAGATGGTGATGAATATCCGGGTCACCGATCGGGAGGGGAAACCGGTACGTCTCCAGGGTGCACTCATCCAGAGTTTCGGCAAGGCGTTCCTCCTGCCGATCGATTGCCTGGTCGGCTGGTTCGGGATGCCGGGGAAGAAACTCCGCCTCTTCAACCGGGTCTCGGGAACGATTGTGATCAAGACAGACTACCACGAACCGCACGGGGTCCGGTATATCCGGGAGCACGAGTGACCATTTCGACTCCCGCCCCCGCATAGTCCTCTCTTTTCTGCCGCTGCCCCTACTCAGGGTTACAACGAACAGGACCTGCCCTTCCCGGTACCTTTGCTGTTTTCCTTCCGTACATTACCGGCAAACCAGGCGGGAGACACGAAAAATGCCGGGAGGAAGATGGCAGGCGACCCGCACCTGTCACAGGAGACCGGTGACGTAGTTTTTGGCAGGTGAAAAATGCAGCGAGTCCTTTTCCCGGACACACGAGTGGTCCCCATGACGTGCAGGTAAGGCCGCCCGCTACCCGATACCCCACTGGGCGAGGGTGGTCCGTGAAGGGTCAATATCGGCCCAGTCCCAGCCGAGCGCCTCGATGATCCGCGATATCGGCTGCCTGATGCTCTTTTCAAGCATCAGTTCCCAGTCCACCTGGAACTCAGGGGGCACCTGGTCGGCGTATTCAAAACAGAGGACGTCCGTCTTCCGGTATTTTGCCGTGACATTCCTGATGTATACCCGCTTCGGCTTGCTCCCCTTGGCAAACTCCCTGCCGAGGTGCTCGTTCGCGTACTTCGCTCCCCGGATATGGGCATCATCGGTCTGGTAGTCGGCGAGCTCCTTGCCGATGCCGCCGGGTATCCCTATCTCATCGAGCGAGTACCTCCCGGCCCGGTAGTTCCTGATCACATCGCCGAGATAGTCCCTGACCGCAGTATAGTCCTCACCGTGGAGGATCATCTCCATGACCCGTTTCTGGACGGTCTTGGTGATCTGGGGGGTGTCGCTCCTCCGGATCTCGAACCCGACCACATCGATCTCGTCCACGGTCTTGCCCTCCTTCCAGATGAGCCGGCCTGCATACCGCTTCTTTTTGCCGGCCTGGAAGAACCGCTGGTAGATCTTCTCGAACTTGATCGAAAAATAGTGAGCGTCCGCGCCAAGCTCGGTCTTTGCAAACGCTGCATACCCCGCATCCACCGCCGCCTCGATCCGCCGGGCCTGCTCAATGGTCTCTTCCACCGGGCAGGGGGGGATCAGGACCATGCAGGAATCGGTGTCCCCGTAGATGACCCGGTACCCGAGCCCCTCGATCTCGCGGCGGGTATGCTCGATGATCGCCCGTCCTACCGAAGTGATGGCAGCACCGATCTCCCGGTCATACAGCCTGAACCGGGTATACCCGCTCACCCCGTAGTAGGTGTTCATGATCACCTTCAGCACGTTCTGCTGGAGGTCGTAGATGATGTACAGAGGCGAGCCGAACGGATGACGGTTCCGCTCGCGTTTCTTCTCCTCCCGCTCNNAAGAGCTCGGAGAGGATGGTCCGGGTCAGCCCATCGGGTTCCCGACGGAACCGGATCCCGTTTGGCGCCCGGAGCTCCCCGGCAGGGTCCTTTGTCTCCGGCGAGGCGTTGATGGTCATCATGGCCATCGGGTAGAGCGATTTCAGGTCGAGGACGACAACGTTCTCACGGACCCCCCGGCTCGGCTCGAACACGGTCGCCCCCTCGAACTCTTCCGACGGGGCGAACCCTTTCGAGGGCAGGACGTAGCGGCCATGGGCTTTCCGGAGGACGAAGATGTCGATGACGCTCGAAGAGTTGAGGGTCCGGTCGAGCGGGCAGCCGACATAGCGGGCGATCTCGCGGTAAAATTCGATGATCCGGTCCTTGGCATCGATGGCAACGCAGAGCTCAACGTCCTTGAAGTTGTACTCAACGAGAAGACAGGGGTTCTCCCTCCAGAGATCGCTGATCGTCCCCGTGTACCGGACCTTGGTCTCGCCAACCTCTGCTTCGGCAACAGCATCGAGCCGGTACGACTCCTTCTGGGTCACGTGCATCTTCCGGTATGCCTGGAGGAGGTCAAAGACCGCCCTGCCGCGGAGCGCGTTTCGTTCGGTCGGGCCCTCCAGGCGTGCGAGCGCGGCCGGGTCCAGCCCGAGGGCGTCCATCCGCCTGATAATGTACGGCAGGTCGAACTCGAGGAAGTTCCACCCCGAGAGGATATCAGGGTCCTTCTCCTTCAGGTACGAGGAGAATCCCCCGAGCAGTGCCCGCTCGGAGTCATACATCCGGATATCATGCCGCTCAGGGGAGAAGCACCCGTTTGGACCCGCTGCTTTTCCGGTGATGACCGTGAGGTCGCACCCATCGCGACCGGGGCTCCAGATGAAACTCGTGTATGCGTCATCGAAGGAGTCATGGCAGGTGATGCAGATGATTGCATCCCTTCCGGGGTCAGGGAAGCCCCGGGCATCCTCGCACTCGATATCCAGCATGCAGACGCGTGCCCTGCTGTTCACGTCTTCCGGGACGAGGTCGGCAGCGCGGGCTGTCAGCGAAGGGGCGGCCACCCCGCCCGTCAGCCCGGAGTCGATCATGAACCGGGTGGTGAACGGGATATCGGCCTCGAAGTGGGTGTACCGCTCACGGACCTCCCGCACATCCCCTGGCCGGAGCGTGAAAAGGCGCCGGAGGGGCTCTCCCCGGATAGCGGTATAGACCCGGCCTTCCTCGACCGAGACCTGTGCCGGGTGCGCCAGGGTATCAGCCTGGTGCTGCGGCACGTAGAAGTACGGGCGAAACCCGGTGACCTGGAGGTGCTCTGCCCGTTCCTCACGGTCACGGCCATAGATATGGATGACCGGTCCGTCAGGGGAAAGGGTGTACTCGACCTGGATGATGTCGAGAGCGACAGGGCGCCCTCCATCCCTACCCGGGTCTGATCCCCTGTGATCCCGGTGCGTGTTCATATCCCTGGTTAAACCCCGAGTTCCCTGCAGAGACCGGCAACAAAGGAGCCCGCCTCCCCCATCCGGGCAGTCTCCCAGGGGTCGAGGTCCCACGCTTCAATGGAAAGGACCCCCTCCCTGCCGACCCGTGCCGGGACCCCGAGCGCGCACCCCGAGATCCCGTACTCCCCGTCAAGGATGCAGGAGCAGCTGATCAGCTCCCGCCGGTCCTCTGCGATGATCCGGATCAGTTCCGCGATGTGCCAGGCCGGGCCGAACACGGTTCCGCCCTTGCCCTGGATCACCTCCATGCTGGCCGTCCGGAGCCGGGCAAGGATCTCCTCGCGGTCAGGTTCCGGGACCTGCCCTGCAAGGCGCGAGAAGACCGGGACCTGGTGCTCACCATGCTCACCGATCACCCACGGGTCGCCCGGGATCGCCCGTTCCCGGAGATGGAGGCCGAAGCGCGCCCCGTCCAGCTGCCCGCCGAACCCGATGCACTGCTGCGGTTCAAGGCCACTGGAACGGCAGAGGTAATAGGTGTTGGCATCCATGGGGTTCGTGACGGTGATCAGCACCCCGGAAAATCCCCGGAGGGCCTGGGTGCAGATCTGGGCTGCAGGGAGGTTTGCGGAGAGCAGGTCAGCCCGTGTCCTGATGCCGGGGTTCCGGGGGATACCGGCCGAGAAGACACAGATGTCGGCATCTTTTGCTTCTCTCCAGTCTGTACTGACGGATACGTCCGCCCCGGTATGGGTGATATCGAGTACCTGGGCATCGAGCAGGGGTTTTGCCGTGTCAAAGAGCACGAGTTCATCAGCAAGCCCGAGCACTGCCGAGAGAAACGCTGATTCCCCTCCGATCCTTCCCACGCCAAGGACCGCGAGTCTGGTCATAATCCTCAATATTGGGGAGCCCTGAATATAATACTCATACTGGAGGACTGCATCGTGACACCGAGAATACTCCCCGGAACGGTCAGCATGGGGGGCGTAGAGCTGGCAAACCACCTGATCCTCGCCGCGGGCGTGCTCGGGACCACCGGCTCCTCGCTTGCCCGGATGATCTGCCAGGGTGCGGGAGGGGTGGCCACCAAGTCCATCGGGCCGTACCCGTGTGAGGGGCATCCCGGCCCCTGCGTGGTCGAGGTGGACGGGGGGCTCCTGAATGCCATGGGTCTCCCGAACCCCTCGCGCGGGTTCGTTGATGAGATCGCCCCGCTGGCAGGATCGCCTGTCATCGTCAGCATCTATGGGGGGAACCCGGAAGAGTTCAGGACCGTTGCCGGCTGGTTTTCCGGCATCGCTGCCGCATTCGAGCTGAACCTGAGTTGCCCCCACGCTGCAGGGTATGGCGCTGCGCTCGGGACGAACCCCCTCCTTGTCGAAGAATGCACCCGCGCGGTGAGCAGCCTCGGCACTCCCGCGTGGGTCAAGCTCACCCCGAACGTGACCGATATCACGGAATGCGGGAGGGCGGCCGAACGGGGCGGCGCTGCGGCAATCGTGGCAATCAACACCGTGAAAGCGATGCGGATCTCGACCGCCCTGAGACGACCGGTACTCGGGAACCGGTACGGGGGCCTCTCAGGACCTGCCATCTTCCCGGTTGCGGTCCGGTGTGTCTACGAGCTGTACGAGGCGTGCAGCATCCCAATTATCGGGTGCGGGGGGATATCCACTGCAGAAAATGTCATCGAGATGATGATGGCCGGGGCAGCTGCTGTCGAGATCGGGACCGCGGTTAAAGATGACGCAGCAGTCTTTCGCACGATCGCCACAGCACTCTATAGCAGTGACGGGATCCCTGCCGGGGAGATCGTGGGGTGTGCCCATGCATGACGACCCGCTGCACCCGGTGCAGATAACCGCTGTCGTCCACGAAACCCCCACGGTCCGGACATTCCTGTTTACTCCCGGACTCTCTTTTTCACCCGGGCAGTTCGTGATGGTCACCGTCCCGGGCGTGGACGAGGTCCCGATGGGACTCTCCCGCGGCGATGCGATCACGGTCCAGAAGGTGGGCGATGCGACCGCGGCGCTCTTTGCCCTGGGGCCGGGAGATCTCATCGGGATCCGGGGGCCGTTTGGAAACGGGTTCCCGGTTGGTGGGAAGACGCTCGCCATTGCAGGAGGGGTGGGTGCGGCACCCCTCCGGCCACTCGCCATGGCAGGATCGGTTGATACCTTCCTGCTGGGGGCACGGACGGCATCAGAACTCCTCTTTGTACCGGAACTTGCCAGCAGGACCCGGCTCCTGACCGCAACGGATGATGGCTCTTTGGGCCATCCGGGGACCGTGGTGAGCCTGATCCCGGATGTCAGACCCGAAGATTTCGAGGCTGTCTCTGTATGCGGCCCGGAGCGCATGATGCACGCGGCACTCCATGCACTCGATGCGGCCGGCCTGGCAGACCGGACCTGGCTCTCGCTCCACCGGTACATGAAGTGCGGGATCGGGGTCTGCGGGTCCTGCTGCATCGATCCTGATGGTCTGCGGGTCTGCCGCGATGGCCCGGTTTTCCGCGGGGATACCCTCCTTGCCTCCGAGCTTGGGAGATACACCCGCGATGCGAGCGGGAGGAGGAAACCGGTCTGAGCTGCACGGATCATGAAGTATTTATACAAAGATTTTTATCCCATGCCCGGTTTTCCCGAGCGGTTCTCTTTTATAAGCTCTTAAAAACCTGATTTGCCTCTCTAAAATCAATTAGAAAGTTATTAATAACACCAGAAAAGATTTTAATTTTGACCCTATACAAAAAGTGAGTTTGGGGTTATTGGTTAAGGTAGAATTCGAGAGGTGTGAAAAAATGGTGTTTCATCCCCCAGTAGCCATCGTTGCGAAAGCCGGTGACGCTGGGAAGTACAAAGTAGGGCTGCCTGCCTGGAACATGGTCATGCGTGGCTTCATGTCCGGAGCATACATCGCCATGGGCGGTGGGCTCGCAACAGTATGCAGTACGGGTATTCTCGCTACTGATGCAGCTATGAGATTCGGGACGGCCAGTCCCGGGTTTGCACAGCTCATCACGGGAGCCGTGTTCCCTGTCGGTCTTATTATCACCGTGCTTACCGGTGCAGAACTGTTCACTGGCGATGCGATGCTCGCCCCGATGGCCGCTTTCATCCACAAGATCAGCTGGGCGCAGGTCATGAACCTCTGGGTCTGGGTGTACATCGGGAACCTCATCGGGTCCATCGTGTATGCCTACATCATGGCATATGGTCCGTTCTCGTCATGGGATGCTGCCGGAGCCGTAACGGTTACCGCGTTTGGTACGCGAGCGATAGGGATAGCATCGGCCAAGGTGAGTTATGTCGGAGCTGCTGCCCTATGGTCTGCATTCCTGAAAGGAATTGGTTGTAACTGGCTCGTGAACCTGGCTATCCTGCTCGGTATCTGTGCCGATGATGCGGTCGGAAAGTTCTTTGGGATCTGGTTCCCGATCATGGCCTTCGTTTCCACGGGATTCGAGCACTCGATCGCCAACCAGTACTTCATAGCCGCCGGGATCTTCACCCAGGGATTCATCACCGACCCGGCAAAGATTAATGCCGGGCTGAACTGGGTCACGTTCTGGACAAACAACATGATAATCGTGACTCTGGGCAACATTGTCGGTGCACTCTTCTTCGTGGGAGTCATCTACTGGGTTGCCTTCCGGAAAGAGATCGCGGCCCTGAAATAACGTGAACTGATGAAGTTCGGAACAGTCAATCCGAAGATCTCAATCCTCGCGATTGCGGTGTTTGGGATCTTCACCATCCTTTTATTGGTCACCTACTAC
>DUGL01000083.1 GCA_013331415.1 Methanoregulaceae archaeon
CCCTGTACGGGCGGGGATACGCAGTTTTCACGGACTGCCACCGGGAGTCCTTGTCCGGGTGCCCTGCACGGGCGGGGACAAGCAGGTTGGTGCCGTCCCCAACCGTTCCAATCAGGAAGTACCCTGCACGGGAGTGTGTACGTATCGACAAGAGTACTCGAAGGCAATGCCTCCTGCCACTCCCCCCCGTGAAGAGATGCTGATCTGCACAGGACGGCAGATAGTCGCAGAGGTTCTCCCGGAGAGGGCGCTGTCACCCGGCAACCCTGATTGAGCCGGGCGCCGGTTCAGTCGCGTGGTTGCTCCGGGGTGGGGGGAAGAGCCTCTTCGCATCCTCCGCTGACATGACCACTCCCGGTTCAGGATACAGGAGGATATTCCTTCAGTGTCCGACGGGAATCTCAAGTCACACACCTGATGATCCATCGTCATACAGGAGAAGGGGAGAAGTGGGCCAGCCCCGTGCCGGGTTCCCGGGACAGCCCTTTCCTGATGGCATTACCCGGAGACCCGAGTTCCTGAATCATTTGCAGGAGGAGCTACTCCACGTTCAGGATCCCTGCCACCCGGAGCTTTCCCCCGTCAAGGTAATGCAGGAGGACCCGGTCTCCCGGGTAATAGACGAGCTCAGTCTCGGTGCGCAGGGTGATGACCGGCTTTCTCCAGTCCCCGGAGTTATCGATGTATGCCACCCGGGCCGGGACAAACTGCATCCAGTGCCCGGCATGGAGGACCATCCCCTCTTTGAGAGGTGAGGCCCAGTACCTGACCAGCGAGGCCCTGCCATTGAGTGTGGTGGACGAGGTGATCTTCGGGCTGGCAGAGAGTACATACCCGCGGTCAAGGTCTTCAACCTCGATACCCTTGAGCGCGAGCCCGACCCGGTCTCCCGGGATGGCATATTCGGAATCATCATCGTGCTTCTGGATGGAACGGAGGAGTGCAGTCTTTTTGGTAGGATGTACGCGGAGTGTCTCGTGCCGGGAGATACGTCCGCCCACCACCTCACCGAGCACCACCACACCGATGCCTTTGACGGGGAAGAAGTGGTCCACCGGGACTGCCCCCTGCTCCCTGACATCGGCAGGCTCCCGGATCGCCTCGACATCAAGAACGAGCTGCTCCCGGATCTTCATCCTGTCGTCAGGAACCGGCGTGTAATGCTCCACCACGGTTCCCTGGATGAGCGGAGCGATCTGTTCGGGGGTGATGTAGTTGCGAAGGACGATCATGCCGTCCCGTATCCCGGCACAATCCAGCATGATCACGCACTCGCCAAAGGCAGCGGTAATCTCATCGACCACGAGAATTGCGCGGGAGGCGAGAGTCACGGTAAAGAAGAGGGAGGCGAGGCGATCAGGATACCGGGTCGGCTCAAGGAATGTCAGGGTGTGCTCCCCTTTCTTCAGGTTATAGAACGTGATGTCAGAACTGGTCCCCTTCTTCCCCAGCTCCGCGGCATATCCTTCCGGGCCGATCACGGCGATTGTAAGATTGGACATCTCCGTACCTATCTGCCTGCCTGTGATATCAGCATTTACGTGCCTGACGGGAGCGTGCAGGGCGACCTTATGCGGGCGAGGAGATCTTCCATCGATTTCACTACCGTCGAGGACCGCTCGAGCATCAGGTTGGTGTGTTCATGGTGGCCCGCCATGCGAAAATCGGTCCTGACCGAGATGACCGGGATCCCCCGTGCGTACGCATAGCCCATCTCCCATGCAGTCCCTGAATCGGCATCAGCCCCATCGATAACCGCTACGACGAGGTCGGACTCCGCGAGTGCTGCAAGGTGCCGGTCGAAGATATCCTGGTGTGCAGCATGGTCCCTCTGGTGCGAGTCGTCACCCGTTTCCTGCGGCAGGTAGACGGCAAACAGGTGGTCCCTGAGCAGGCTTGCAAGGTTCCTGTTGTACTCCCGTTCTGCAACTGAAAAGAGCGGGGCAGCAAGATAAACCCGGTAGCGTGCAAAATCGGCCACATCCATGGCGGGAACGTCGGGAAACCGGGCGAGGAATGCACCCCGCCCGGCACGTTTTGCATCAGGCAGTCCTTCCGGCCCATACCAGGTGGTATCGACACCACATGCGGGAGAGGAATTCACGCCCACGATGCAGAGCGGGGGTCCCCGTTCGAAAATGATCTCCCCCACGTCGTCGCTGAGTGCCGCAAGGAGCCGGGAAAAATCAAGGGTGTTCAGCCGGTCGAGAAACATCCCCGGCTCCCGGTCATCTCCAAGATACAGGGTCTCAGGGCAGGGGAGCGATACAATCCCGATTCCAAACCGGGCACACCGCTCGATCGCACGGGAAAACCACTCCCGGTCCTGATCCCGCGTGATCCCGGGGGGACGGAGAGCAGGGTTCCGGATGCAGGGCGACATCAGCACGTACATTGATAACCATGTACTTACGGAGAGATGATAGATGATCCCACTCTATGCCTACCGGGACAACAGCTGCGATCCCAAAAAATGTACCGTGAAGCGGCTGGAGCGATCAGGCCTCGTGAAAGTCCTCTCCAAGATATCCCATATCCCCCGGACCACCCTGCTCCTCGACCCGACCGCTGAACAGGCACTCTCGCCTGCTGACCGCCCTGCCCGGTCGATTACCGCGCTCGACTGTTCCTGGGATGTCCTCGATACCGGTGCGGTCAGCAGCTGGCGGAAGAGACGGGCCCTCCCGTTCCTGGTTGCGGCAAATCCGGTAAACTTCGGGAGGCCGTGGCGACTCACCTCGGTCGAGGCGTTTGCCGCCGCGCTGGTCATTCTCGGTGAAGTGGCCCAGGCTGCCCTCATCCTCGAGAGCCAGGGATGGGGACCGCGCTTTCTTGAACTGAACGAAGAGCCGCTCAGTCTCTATGCCGCTGCACGGGACAGCACCGAGGTCATCAGCATACAGGGCCTGTACCTGTAAAGCTGTTCGGGGTGGAACCAGACAGGGTAGGCAGAATCTACAGGGCACAGGGGGAACGCTGCGACAGGATGAGGACCCGTTCATCGGTTTCCGGCAGTACCGCTACCCGGGCTTCCACCGGCACGGACCGGTTCCCGGTCAGGGGGATCAACGTGACCTGCAGGGTTGTTTTGCCGGGGGGCACAGCCGAACGCTCACCAAGGATCTGCTGCCCGTCCCTGGGGAAGAACATCGTGAGATGAGCCCCCTGTACTATCTCACGTTCCCCGTCAACCAGATCAACGAACCGCTCGTTGGCCCAGACTATCGTTCCGGACCTGTCCGTGAGGAGGACTGCTTCCTCCATCAGGTCAAGTACCGATTCGAGCTCCTTGCGCATCCCGGAGAGGTCACGTATCTTTGTCGCTTTCTCTTCAGGGGATGCGATCTTCTCCACCGTCTCCTCTGCTCCTCCCCCACGCAGGGATTCCCGTGCCTGTTTCCATGCAGAGATATCACGGATCGACTCGATCGCCCCGATGGCGTGCCCCTCGCGGTCGATCAGGGCTGATGCCTTCCCCCACAGATAGGCCCCATTTCCCCCGTTCATATCGGGGATGTATGCCTCCATGTAGATGCTGTCTCCAAAGCGGCGTACTGAGGGATGATTCCGTGCGATCTCATGGGGCGGGAGCGAGAGGAGGTCAACAAGAACGGGTCGTGCTCCCTGGAAAAATGCAAATGCGTGGTGGAAATCCTCTCTTCCCAGCACATCTTCCCGTTTGATCCCGGATAATGTTTCAAGAGCCCTGTTCCACGCAATTACCCGGTGATTTTTATCGATGATAAAGGTAGGATCCGGCATGAACTCGATGGTCTCCTGGAGCTTCTGCCGTGAGCTTCTCAGGGC